>JALHSW010000232.1 GCA_022865365.1 Acidimicrobiia bacterium
CCTTCCTCATCGGTCAACCGACGCACACGCACTGGAATCGACATGCCACCAGTCTGCGCGACCCCCTCACCTCAGTGGTGGACGCACCCCACCAAGGATCATGGTCAGAGCACTAGCCGCGCCCCACCCCAAACATCGCCCTCGTCGTGGCGGTCCTGCTCGACCAGCCGGGGACGCGGGGCTAGTGCTCTGACCATGATCCTTGGTGGGGTGCGTCCACCACTGAGGTGAGGGGGTCGCGCAGACTGGTGGCATGTCGATTCCAGTGCGTGTGCGTCGGTTGACCGATGAGGAAGGACGACAGCTTCAACGCATCGTCCGTCGGGGTGGTGGCGAGAAGGAGAAGTCGATTGTGCGGTGGCGGCGGGCGATGGTCGTGTTGGCGTCAGCGGGTGGGAACTCGGTGCCGGTGATCGCCGATCTGGTGCAGACGAGCGAGGACCGTGTCCGCGAGATGATCCACCGGTTCAACGAGTTGGGGATGGTGTCGCTGGACCCTCAGTGGGCGGGTGGCCGGCCCCGCCTGATCACGACCACTGATCGAGAGTTCATCGTCAAGACGGCCACCAGGCGACCGCGTTCGTTGGGCCAGCCCTTCTCGCGTTGGTCGATCCGTAAGCTCGCCGACTACCTCGGGACGAAGAAGGGCCGCAAGGTGAGGGTGTCTCGCGAACGGCTCCGTCAGATCCTGGCGGAGGAGAAGATCACGTTCCAGAAGACCAAGACGTGGAAGGAATCGAACGATCCGTTGAAGGAAGAGAAGTTGGCGAGGATCGAGTATCTCCTCGAGCATGAGCGTGACCGCACGTTCTCCTTCGATGAGTTCGGGCCGTTGGCGATCAAGCCCGACGGTGGGTCGTGTTGGGCCGAGAAGTCCAGGCCGCAGCGGCTGCGGGCCAACTACAACAAGCCGCACGGCACCCGGCAGTTCTTCGGCTGCTACTCGCTGGGCCAAGACGAGCTGTTCGGTACGATCGAGAAGCGCAAGGGATGGGAAGCGACGTTGCGGGCGCTGGTGTTGATCCGGGTGTTCCTCGACGACGCCAAGAAGATCTACGTGATCCTCGACAACTTGAACCATCACAAGAAGCGAGAGATCCGCGACTGGTGTAGGGACAACGAGGTCGAGTTGGCGTTCACGCCGACGTACTCGTCGTGGGCGAACCCGATCGAGGCGCACTTCGGTCCGCTCCGCGAGTTCGTGCTCAACAACAGCGACCACGCGAACCACGCCGCGTTGGCGCGTGCGATCCGATCGCATCTGCGGTGGCGTAACAGCCACAAGCGCGACCCCAAGCTCCTTGACGCCGAGCGCAAGGAACGGCTCCGGGTTCGGAGCGAAGCTCGACGACGATGGGGTCATCCCCGCGCCGAAGCCGCCTGACCGGCATCGCGGGTCGAGCTGCGAAGTGCCAGTCGCTGGATCTCGCGCGTCCCGCCCTGCGGCGCAACGCCACACCAGAGCGTCAACCCGTCATCGATGCTCTACGGCGCGGACCTCACGTACCTCGACGGACACCGTGATCATCGTCACGAGCGGCAAGCGCGCGAACGTATGTGGTCAGAGCACTAGCGCTCCGAGGTCTCGGAGATCTCGGACTTGCTCAGCTGCGGCTACGACTCGCGCGCTTGGTGGTACCGGCCGTCTTGCGCGGCTTGCGCCCACCGTTGGGTTCCGGCGGCCTGACCTCCATGATGGTGCCGTCGGCG
>JALHSW010000233.1 GCA_022865365.1 Acidimicrobiia bacterium
GAGCACCGTCTCCATCTCCTCGGCCTTGCCGTCCTGGCACGTGAAGGTGCCCATCATCGAAACCTTGCTCATGGTCGTTCTCCTTTGTGACCGGCCGCATCCCGTGTCGACCTCGTGCCGACATCGTTACTACAACCGGCCGTGGCGAGTTTGGCCCCACGGAACTTGCCCGTGCCATGATTCCTTCACCTCGAGCGACGAAAGCAGCCGATCCGATGAACCCGAACAAGGCACTCTGGGAAAAGGGCGACTTCACTCAGATCGCGGAGAGCATGCGAGAGAGCGGTGAGGCGCTCGTCGAGCAATTGGGAATCACCAACGGACTCAAAGTCCTGGACCTCGGATGCGGCGACGGGACCACAGCACTGCCGGCGGCGAGGCTCGGGGCCGACGTCCTGGGTGTCGACATCGCCAGCAACCTCGTCGAGGCCGGGAACGCACGAGCACAGAGCCTGCGCCTCACCAACTGCAGATTCCAGGAAGGCGACGCGTCCGATCTGCATGAGCTCGAGAACGACAGCTTCGACCTCGTCGTCAGCATCTTCGGAGCGATGTTCGCTCCGAAGCCGTTCGACGTGGCCAAGGAGGTCGTCCGAGTAGCACGGCCTGGCGGCCGGATCATCATGGGGAACTGGATCCCCAACGATCCGACGCTGGTGGCACAGATTCTCAAGATCAGCTCCTCGTACTCGCCGCCACCTCCGGAAGGCTTCGTCAGCCCCATGACGTGGGGCGTGGAAGACAACGTGATCGAGCGATTCGCAGGCGCGGGAGTACCCGAAGAGAAGATTTCGTTCGAGCGCGACACCTATACGTTCAACTTCGCGGGTGCACCATCGGAGTTCCTTGCCGGGTTCAGGACGTACTACGGGCCGACCATGAACGCGTTCGAGGCGGCAGCAGCCAACGGCCGCGAGGCCGATCTGCAAGCCGAGCTGGATGCCCTGTTCAACGCCCAGAACGCGAGCCCGCGCGAGGACGCCACCTCTATTCCGGCAACCTTCCTGCGCGTCACGGTCGCGCCCTAAGGCGGCGCGGGCAACGATCTGCACATCACGCAGCGGCACCCACAGGACACAGCCGTTACTGTCGTTCAGCCGAGGACGCGCCGACTCAGCTCGGCAGTCCGGCCGAGTCCGAGCTCCTCTGCGGTGGCGAGAGCCTGACGGGCGAGGTCCTTCGCCCGTGGCACGTCGTGAGGCCCATGCGGGTCGAGGAGCGTCTCCGCCCACCGCACGCGGGTCTCAGCGACGAAGGTCGGTGCTTCGAGTCGTTCTGCGAGGTCGATCGATTCGGTGAAGAGCTGCTCCGCGTCCTCGAAGCGGCCGAGCGCAGCGGCCGCGGTGCCGAGAGTAAGCGCCACCGGACCCCTCGCAATGCCCGCGGCGACGGTGACCGTGCCCCGGAACGGAAGCATGTAGTCATAGGCGCGCTCGGCGATCTCGAGTTCGCCGGCGAGCCCGGCAATGCGCGCGACGCCGGTCATCGAAACGATCCACAGGATGTCACGAGGCACGAGCGCGAAATCGTTGGCCGCCAAGGCGTGCAGGTGCTCACGTGAATCATCAAGCCGGTCGGTGGCGGCATAGACGCTGAGGAGTGCAGCACGCCAAATGACCGTCGCCGGCTGGTCGATGACGAACTGCTCCATGAGCGATTCGAGCTCACCGAGGCGCCCACGCTCGTAGTAGAGCTGGAAGGTGAGCGCCGCCGTCCAGCTGAAGGTGGACTGGTTCCTCAAGTGGTGCGAGACAGCGAAGTCGCCGAGCCACGCCATCTGCTCCTCGGCGGCGTCCAGCCGGCCCGACAGGAGCGCTTGGGCGGCGCGCCCGACGCCCAGGTCGAACTCGGGACCGGGTTGGCGTAGCCGCGCCATCGACGCTTCCATCGCTTCGAGATCGGCGTCGTAGGTCGCGCGATCTCCCAGCATGAGGGAGCCGAACATGCGTTGCGAGTAGGCCGCGACCAACAGGGCCGGATCGTCGACCCGCGCCGCGAGTGCGACCATCTCGACGGCCCCGGCGACGATGCGGTGGGCGTAGGGAACTTCGAAGTCGTAGCCGAACTCCTGCTCTCCGAGCGTCTGGATCAGGACCTGGTCGTCGCCGGATCTCCGGGCAAGATCCAGCGCCGCGTCGCCGAGCGCGATGCGGCGGCCGCGTTCCTGGTGTGCCCAGAGCAGTTCCACAGCGAGTGCCGATACCAGCAGGGCTCGGCGCCCGAGATCTCCGCTGTCGGTTGCGTCGAGCGCCTGGTCGAGCAAGGCGATCATGGGTTCGTCAACGGACATGATCGACTCACGCGACGTCCGATCACGGTGAAGCGCGAGCGCGGCGTCCGCGAGACGGGCCGAGTCGCTGATCGCGCGTGCGATATCCACGGCGTTGAAGAGGAGGTCTCGGCCGCGGGGGTCGGCGATGGTCACGAGCGCTATGCCGGCCGCTCGGAGCAGGTCCGCGCGCGTGGACAGGTCAGGATCATCGGCGAGGTCGAGGGCCCCGAGTGCGCGTTCGTAATGACTCGCGGCCTCCTCGAACGCGACCTCCGCCCACGCCGCATCACCAGCGAGCCGGCAATACTCAACCGCACGGTCCACCTCGCCGAGCGCGGCGCACTCGCTGAAGTGCCGCGCGAGCTCGGTCACGCGGGACGCGGCATCCGGGCGATCTACGAGCGCTCGCGCGATAGCCCGGTGCAGCCGGAGGCGCCTGCTCGTCGTCAGCTCGTCGTACAGCGTGCTGCGCACCAACGCGTGCGCGAACCGGTATTGCGCGGCCCGCCCCGGAACCGCAGCAACCAGGCCGCTCGCCTCCGCCGCCTCGAGCGCGTCGAGCACCACATCTTCCTCATCGTCGGAGAGCGTCGTCAGCAAGGACACCTCGAACTCCCGGCCGACGACCGACGCCGCGCTGAGCACCTCGTTCGCCGTCGCGTCGAGCGCCGAAAGCCGGCGACCGACGACCTCACGCACGCCCTCGGGGATACCGACGTCGTCGAGCGTGCGATCGACGAAGTACCGCCCGTCCCGGAAGACGATTGCTCCACTCTCCAGGAGGTGCCGCAACACCTCTCCGATGAAGAACGGGTTGCCTTCCGTCTCTGCGTGCACCGCGCGGGCAAGCGCGATACCCGGGTCGTCGAGGCGGTGACCGGCGGTCCGCTCCAGGAAATCCGTGACTCCCTGCTCGTCGAGCCCGCCGAGCGTGAGCCGCTCGACCGAGAGATCGCGCCGCAGGTCGGCGAGCATCTCGGCCAAGGGATGGGTCCGATCGAGATCCGTGTCGCGGTACGTGGCGACAACGAAGATCCTCGCGCTGGTTGACGCCCGCAACAGATGGCGGAGCAGCAGGAGCGTCGGCTTCGCCGCCCAGTGCACGTCGTCGAGCACCAACAGCACCGGCCTGCGTTCTGACAACGCTCCCAACAGGTCGACGACCGATTCGAAGAGCTGGTAGCGCTCGGTCTCCGGGTCCGCGCTCACGGGATCGGCGAGCCCGGGCACCAGCCGGCCGATGTCGGGCACAATCCGGGTCAACTCGCCACCGAGCGGCCCGAGGAGGTGGCGCAGCTCCTCCATCGGCCCGGCAGTCACGTACCAGCGCAGCGCCTCGGCGAACGGCTGATAGGGGATCCCGAGATCCTCCTCGCACCCACCCCACAGCACCAGCCCGCCGTGCTCGTGCGCGATCCGGCACACCTCCTTCACGAGACGGGTCTTGCCGATGCCGGGCTCGCCCGCGACGAGCACCACGCGCCGGGCGCCCGCGACGACCTCCTTCCAAGCGTCGACGAGCGCGTCGCGCTCCACACTCCGCCCCACGAACGCGAACGTGTCGACTTGATCGATCATTGGCGGGAGCGGCAGTACCCGCGACCCGGCTGCCGCGTCGGCAACCGGAGACCACGCCACCTCACACGCGGCAATCGGCGCCGCGAGACCCTTCGCATCGACCTCGCCGACCGGCCGCAACTCGTGCTCGGCACGCGATCCGGCAAGCACCCGCACGATGTCGGTGACGAGAATCTGCCCACCGTCAGCTGCCGTGCACAACCGCGATGCCTCCACCACCGGCGTACCGAACCAGTCGCCGTCCTCGAACGTGGCGTCGCCGGCGCCGATCCCGACACGCATCACGAGTCGAGCCCCGTCGCTACGCCGGTTCTGGAGGTCGACGCCTTGCTGCATGGCGACCGCGCCCGCGATCGCGTCGGCCGCGGCCGGGTACGACACCATGAGGGCATCACCGATCGACTTCACCTCGGTGCCGCCGGTCCGGCTGATCGCCTGGCGCAACACATTGAAGTGCTCGCGCCGCACGCCATCAGCAGCCATGTCGCCCACGTCCTGCGACAACGCGGTCGAACCGACGAGATCGGTGAACAGGATCGTGATCAACCCCGAAGTGCTCAAGGAGCCCCCAACCACCCTCACGATCGTGCGAGGTGTTCGACAGGACGCTACATCCCCACACCAGCACCGCGGCGAGAGTCCGAGAAGGGCGGCGCAACGCGGGTGCAGGTGCCGAGAAGTCGTCGGGGCCCGGTGTCGGCGGCAGTAGGTGGGCCTCAGTCCAGGAGGGTCACCTTGCCCGTGGTGAGGTGATAGACGCCGCCCACGACGGCAAGCTCACGGCGGGCGATCTCGGCGTCGATTCCATGGCTCTGTTCCGGCACCTGGGCCGTGACGATGCGAACGTTCTGCTCGACCGAGGCCTGGAGCAACTCGGTACCTGTCGCGCCCGAGCTCTGTGCGGTCCGCACGGCGGGCGCGATCGCGTCGGTGAGGATCGCGTACTCCCCGGGGTCGGCCCGACCTTCGACGACCTCGATCGTGGTCTCCACCGCGCCGCATCCATCGTGTCCGAGCACGAGAATCACATCGACGCCAATGTGTTCGGCCGCGTACGCCAGCGACGCGAGCTCGTCGGGACCGGCGATGTTTCCGGCGACGCGCACCACGAAGAGGTCACCCAAACCCTGATCGAAGATGATCTCGGGTGGCACGCGCGAATCCGCGCATGCCAGCACCGCAGCAAACGGAGCCTGCTTTCCGACCGAGGCCTGGCGCCGCTCGTCAGAGTCCACCGGGTGCTTGGGCTTTCCGCGCACGAAGCGCCGGTTTCCCCGCATCAGGCGAGCGAGTGCGGCATCCGGGTCGGCCGGAGTGTCGTCACCCGACGGAGCGTCGAGGACCCCAGCCCGGGCGAGACCGGTCCAGCCGGCGAGTGTCGATGCGCCGGCCACCACGAGGCCCGCCGTACCGGCACGACGCAGGAACTCGCGCCGCGCGATCGCGTGGTCAACGTCGTCGGACCGAACCATCGCCCTATGCTAACGGCTCGCAGTTGAACCGCCGACTTGTATGGCTGGAGCGGTTCGTGAGGTTTCGGCTCGTAGCGTCCCGTAGGTCGTCGACCGGGGTGACTCGTGAAGCCCGACACCATCCCGAGCTGACATCGGCGTCTCGTCGCCAACCACTGGACCTATCCCCATCGGCCCGGCACCGGGCCGGAACTCAGAGTCCTGGACGGGGTTCCTGCGCGCTCAAGCCGCCGGGATCGTCGCGTGTGACTTCTTCACCGTCGACACCGTCATGCTGGGTCGCCACTACGTGGGTTCTTCATCTGCGGAACGCTGGGTCGGCACCAAGCGGCCTGACCCACCCCGAGAGGCTCACCGAGCACCCCGAACGCGTTTCCGGCACCCGCAGGGTGTCCACGATGTCTCGCGACAGGCATCCAGGATGTCCTGAACTCAGACACTGCCGGGGGCGCTCTCGGGTCGGGAGACTTCGATGGCCTGCTGGCTGCCGTGCTCGACGAGCCAGCGCGCGCCGAGGTCCTCATGAGTCGAGGGTGCGAGGACCGTGTCGACGAACCACCACTCGGCTTGCACCCGTTCCCGGTCGACGTCGATCACGACGTACCCGTTGCTGTCGAACTCGCACCACTTCCAGTGCGGCAAGGTGTCTATGGCTGTGCGCTCGAGGGCGAGTGACCGCTCGTCACGGCGAGGCCAGCCCATCTTGTCGTCGATGTTCATCGACGTGAGGCTCGACGCCACGAACTCGACCGCGACGGGGTCGTCCCCCGCAACCGGGTCTTCGTGCAGCTCGATGACGATCCCGACGTGCACGTCGCCGCTGAGCACCACGACGTTCGTCATGTCGTGCTCGCGAAGGTGCTGGAGCAAGGTCGCACGCTCGACCGGGTACCCGTCCCACTGGTCGGGGTCCGGACCCGAGCCTCCCTCGCCGAGGAGCCCCAGGGCGCGGAGGGCAGGTCGGATCGACTCAGGCAGATGCTCGCTCCACGTGTGACCCATGACGGACCCGTTACCGACCAAGCGCCAGTGAGCGGTCGAGGCGTCGAGCGCACCCAGGAGCCACTCGCGCTGCTCCGTGCCGAGCTGCGTGCGAGCCGGGTCGTTCATCTCCGGCGGCGCGATGGGTTCGTCGCGTCGCGTGCGGGTGTCGACCAGGAAGATCTCCGCCAGGTCCCCGAGCGGGACGCTACGGAACACGCGCGTCGGGTCGAGCGGATCAGGCATCCGGTACGGCTGCCACTCCCATCGCGCCCGGAAGCCTGCGGCCTTGCGGTCGGCGAACGGCCCCTGCTCGGGTCGGTGCCACGATGAGCCGTCGCGCCACGTTCCGTCGGCGAACTCGTGGTCGTCGAGCGTCGCGATGACCGGATGGGTGAGGTGCAACGCCTGTACGTCGGGATCGCCGCGGTACTGCGCGTACCGGCGGCGGTAGTCGTCGAGGGTGACGCACTCATGGAGCGGGTCGAACGGCCGACCGATGTCGGGCGGCTGCGGCGCGCCGGGCGGCAGCACGTTGGGCGTCTCGTAGATGTAGTCGCCGAGGTGCAGCAGAAACGCGAGATCCCGGCGCTCGGCAATGCGCGCGTACGCGTTGAACCACCCTGCGTTGTAGCTCGCGCAGGAAGCCACGGCGAAGCGCACGCGTTCTGCACCGCGCTCTGGCAGCGTGCGGGTCCGCGCCACCGGTGACGACTCGCCCAGCGCTTCGAACCCGTAGTAGTAGGTCGTGGCCGGTTCGAGACCGTCCACGTCGACGTGCACGGTGTGGTCCGCCTCCGGGTCCGATGCAGCCGTGCCGGTGCAGACGACGTCGCGCAGTCCTTCGTCGCGCGCCACGCTCCACGCCACGTCGTGCGGACCGTCGGTGTCCGCGGTCACGCGGGTCCACAGCATCACCCGGTCCTGGAGCGGATCTCCGCTCGCGACCGAGTGACGGAACACACCCGCGGTCACGGCGCGGCGACGATCTTCCGGGTCCCGTGCTCGACCATCAAGCGCGCACCGGACTCCTCCCCGGGTGCGCGCTCGAGCACCGTCGGGACGAACCACCACTCAGCGACGACGCGCTCGGGCGTCACCTCGACGACCACGTACCCGTGGTCGTCGAGATCGCACCACTTCCAGTGCGGCATCACCTGCATCAGCTCGTGCTCCACCGCGAGCGACTGCGGGCCGCGGCGCGGCCATCCCATCTTGTCGTCGAGGTTCGGAGACGTGAGGCTCGCCGTGACGAACTCGACCGCGACGGGTGCGCTGCCCGAGAAGGAGTCCTCGTGGAGCTCCATCGCCAGCGCGACGTGGATGTCGCCGCTCAGCACGACGAGGTTGTCGATGCCCTGGTCACGGACGTGACCGAGCACGAGCGCTCGCTCGGCCGGGTAGCCGTCCCACTGGTCGGGGTCGGGGCCCGCGCCCCCGGAGTCGGACAGCTTGAGCGTGCCGATCACCGGGCGAATTGCCTCTGGGATCTGTGGCGTCCAGGTCTGTCCCATCGCCGAGGAGTTGGCGAGCAGCCGCCAGCGCGCGGTTGACACGTCGAGCTCGCCGAGCAGCCACGCGCGCTGGTCGAGGCCGAGCTGCGTCCGACCCGGGTCGTTCATGGCAGGCGCCGACACCGGCTGGTCGCGGCGCGAGCGCATGTCGATGATGATCAGGTCGGCGAGCTCGTGGTCGTCCAACGTCGCGATGACGGGATGCGCCGCCCGAACGCTTGGACGTCCGGATCGCTGCAGTACTCCGCGAACCGCCGGCGGTAGTCGTCGAGGGTGATGCAGTTCTTGTCGGGGTCGAACCTTCGTCCGAGATCGGGGCGCGGGTCGTTCGGGAACTTCTGGTTCGAACCTTCGTAGATGTAGTCACCGAGGTGCAGCACGAAGTCGAGGTCATCTCGCTCGGCGATGCGTGCTTAGCCGTTGAAGTAGCCGGTGTCGTAGCGTGCGCACGACACCATCGCGATCTTCAGGTGGTCCGAATCGGGAACGGGAAGCGTGCGCGTCCGCCCCACCGGTGAGCGCTCGTGGAGTGTCGAGAATCCGTAGTGATACGTCGTTCCAGGCGTCAGCCCTTGCACGTCCACGTGGACGGTGTGGTCCGACGCCGAATCCGCCGACACTGTCCCGTTGGACACAACGTCGCGGAGCTCCGGATCCCGCCCGACCTTCCACTCCACGTCAACCGCATCCGCCTCGGTCGTGACACGCGTCCAAAGGATCATACGGTCATGGAGCGGATCGCCGCTCGCGACACCATGCTGAAATGCCTGCCCTGCGATGCCGCGCAGCCTAGCCCTCAGACGTCCCTCCTGCTGACGCGACGCGGGCGTACGTTCTTTTCCAGCGGCCGCGACAACGTGTGGGGGCCGCCGCACGGACTCTCCTCAGGTCAAGTTGGTCGACGCCCCCAGGCCGACACGATCGTGGGCGACATGCCCATCGAGCTGCAGGTTTCGGCGTCGACGTCGACCAGACCGGCCTCGACGAGATGACGCGGCAGTTCGCGTCCGAACTCGGGATCCATCCCGACCGATGGTCCAAGAACGGCGCTGGCTCGGTGCTGTCGACGGAAGCACGACCGGAGTCGCTCGGGCATAACGAACTGTCGCGCAGCAGGCAGATGGATACCCGGCGTGAGGTCGAAATCCTCGACGAGCAGCCCACCGCCGGGCCGCAACGCCGCGACCAACTTGTCGAGAACCGCCAGTCGGTCAGGCAGGTGCTCCAGCACGGCGCGGGCGTGGATCACATCGAACTGCTCATCGAGCGCGTCGGCGCAGATGTCGTGGATGATGTTCTCCGGGCTTGGTGGAGTTGGTTGTTGTTGGATTTCATGTCTCGAGCAGCGAACACGTCGAGCTCGTGGCCGCGCGCAAGCGGAGCGCGGCGCTGGAAGCCGAGGCCTGAGCCCCTACTGCCACCGTCACCTTCCCGTTCACCGGCCTCGAGGTGAGCCACCTTTCGGACCCGCGTCCATCCCCAGCTCAAGTGCCGGAGCGGCGTTGGTGAAGGCGGCGACCCGGTCCCGGTCGACCTGGCTCGCGTCCGCGCGCGCGGCGCCTTTGGTCAGGTAGTCGTCGGCGAACTCGGCTTTGACTGCTCCCGTTTCGTCGAGCAGCCATACCGGCGCCATACGGCGGGGCACGGTGACCACGCCGGGATCGTCGTAGGTGCCGAACGCCTTGTCCCACACCGCGCTGGTCACACCGAAGTTGCGCATCGGTGCGCCGAAGTGGTGATGCAGGTGATTGCGACGGGCCCAGCGCCCGTAGCGGTTGCGCGGCGGATGCGTATGGGTGCGCCGGTGCGCGACCTCATAGCCGAAGTACATCGAGAGCAGCCCGACGGTGAAGGCGCCGGCCCAACGCCGGCCCGCCAGCGCGGCGGTCGTGGGATAGGCCAGCGCCGTGGTGGCAGCCGCAGAAGCCAACTTCTTCGAGGCGGGCGAGAAGTACGTGACGTCGGCGTGGTGCTTCAGGTGCTCGACCGAGGCCAGCCCCCGACCGCGAAGCTCGTGCATGAGGAACCGGTGCAGGCCGTACTCCGCCGCCGTCCACGATGCCGCCCCGATCAGCACGGCGGCCCCACGGGACTGGATGATCGTCATGGCTCCAGGATGGCAGATCCGACGGCCGGGGTGGCATGGAGGTTGAGGCAGGACTGCACCGCGGCGGAGGTTGCCTGTTGGTTGATCGTCATCCAGAACGTCGTCAATGCCGTCAATGATCAGGTCAGCTACACAAACCTCCCCACAATTGGGTGCCCATCGAACCGGGTCGATTGCACCGCTGGTCGTCCATTACGTCCACTGCGTCCAGCGCATCGGTCACGGCAACCGCAGTCCAACGGAGCCGGGGCCGACTGATCGGGCGTCCTGGAGACCCGCCGCCCGGGGCCCCGGCGCCCCGCGGGATCTCCTGCGGGACCCGACGAGGTACGCCGCGCCGTGCTCGATACCGCCGCGACGCTCTTCGCTCGACGGGGTGTGGACGCGGCGTCCCTGCGCGACATCGCAGCCGAGGCCGCCGGCTCGCCTACCGTCAGCGTGTTCCTGTTCTTCTCGGCCCGCTGCTGTACCTTCTGCTGGTTACGCTCCTGCGGGACAAGCGCGGGACCGAGGCCGAGGCGGAGGACTTCTCGTGACCTTTGGGTCCCGTGCGGGAGTCCGGATGATGGAGGGCGGGTAGTGACCGAGACGACTGGGCAAAAGGCCGGCGCGGCGACGATCGTCTTGTTCACGCTGGCGGCGGGGCAGTTCATCATGGCCCTCGACATGTCGGTGATGAACGTGTCGATCGCGACGGTCGCCAAGGACGTTGGCACGACCGTGACGGGGATCCAGACGGCGATCACGCTCTACACGTTGGTGATGGCATCGCTGATGATCACCGGCGGCAAGATCGGTCAGATCCTCGGCCGGAAGCGCGCGTTCGCGATCGGCGGCGTCATCTATGCATGTGGCTCCCTCACCACTGCGCTCGCCCCGAACCTCACCGTGCTCATCATCGGCTGGTCGTTCCTCGAGGGCTTCGGTGCCGTGCTCATCATGCCGGCCATCGTTGCGCTGGTTGCGTCGAACTTCGCCAAGCCGGAACGACCGAAGGCCTATGGGCTTGTCGCCGCGGCCGGCGCGATGGCGATCGCACTCGGCCCGTTGATCGGCGGCGCGTTCACCACGTACTGGTCGTGGCGATGGGTCTTCGTCTGCGAGGTCATCGCCATCGGCGGGATCCTCGCCTTCTCGCGACGCATGGAGGACACGCCCCCCGAGGAAGGGGTCCGCCTCGACCTCGTTGGCACGGCGCTCTCCGCGCTGGGCCTCGGATTGTTCGTCTTCGGCATCCTCCGCTCGGGGACGTGGGGTGTCGTGCAGCCCAAGCCGGAAGCGCCCCAGTGGCTCGGGCTCTCCCCGGTGATCTGGCTGATGCTCGCGGGCGGTGTGACGCTGACGCTGTTCATGCGGTGGGAGAACCGGCGCATCGAGCGCGGCGAAGGCGCACTGCTCGACCCCGCGATGCTGCGGATCCGCCAGCTGAAGGCCGGGGTCGTGTCGTTCTTCTTCACGTACCTCACCCAGGCCGGCATCTTCTTCGCCGTTCCGTTGTTCCTGTCGGTCGCGCTCGGGATCTCGGCGATGGAGACCGGGGTCCGGATGCTTCCGCTGTCACTCGGGATGCTCGCCTTTGCAGTCGGTATCCCGAAGCTGCTCCCGAACGCGTCCCCGCGCCGGGTCGTCAATGTCGGGTTCATCGTGCTGTTCGGCGGCATCGTGGCGTTGATCGCCCTGCTCGACGTCGGGGTCGGTCCGGAGATCGTCACCTGGCCACTGCTCATCGCCGGCGCCGGGCTCGGAACCCTGGCCTCACAGCTCGGGGCCGCGACCGTGTCGGCGGTACCCGACGAGCAGAGCGGCGAAGTCGGCGGGATCCAGAACACTGGGACGCAGCTCGGCGCTTCGATCGGCACCGCCCTTGCGGGCGCGATCCTCATCTCCGCGCTGACGGCGTCGTTCTTCGCCGGGATCCAGGACAACCC
>JALHSW010000234.1 GCA_022865365.1 Acidimicrobiia bacterium
CGGCCGCGATCGTGTGCTCCATCTTCATCGCCTCCAGCGCGAGGAGCGCCTGCCCCCGGCGCACTCGATCCCCTTCCCGGACCAGCACGCGGGTGACCGTTCCCGGGAGCGGAGCGTGCAGCGAGCCCGTGACGCTCCCGCCGACAGGCGCGGGGAATCGATCGAGCATCCGCAACGTCGACGATCCCAACGCGCTGTCGAGGTAGACGGTCTCATCGACCCGATGCACACGTATCCGGCGGCGGACGCCTGCGATCTCCATGTCGACGGCATCCGGATCTGCCGCGTGGACGACGACACCGTCGAGCGGAACGTCGTCGACGGTCACGAGCATCGCTGCTCCCCCGCGCGCGCACGTGACGGTGACGGCCCCACTCCCACTGATGGTCTTGACGGTCTCGAAGACGATCGGCTGCGCCGCGCTCCCGACGTTCCGCCAGGCCGGGGGGATCCCCGGCGGCAGCGGCGAACCCCGACCGGAGGCGGCCTGGAGGGAGAGGGCCGCGGCGGTCGCGTGGATCCGAGTCAGCTCGGCGGAGGAGTCGGGGGCTCCGAGCGCGGCGGGATCGTTGCGCTCGAAGAACCCGGTGTCGATGTCGCCCGCGACGAACTCGGGATGATGCAGCGTGCGCACGAGAAGATCCCGGTTCGTCGTGACGCCGTGGATCTCACCGCGTGCGAGCACGTCGGCGAGGTGTCTCGCCGCCGCCGTTCGCGTCGGCGCCCATGCAATGACCTTCGCCAGCAAGCCGTCGTAGAACGTGCTCACGACCGAGCCGTCGACGTACCCGGCGTCGACCCGCACCGCGGGTCCCCCCTGATCGAGAGGAAGCTGGTCGAAGTGCAGCCGATGCAGCGGTCCGCTCGTCGGGAGGAAGCCCGCCGGCACATCCTCCGCGTACAACCTCGCCTCGATCGCGTGCCCGGTGAACGTGGCGTGCACAACCGACTCGGGAAGCGGGGCGCCGCTCGCGACCTCGAGCTGCACCGCGACGAGGTCGAGTCCGGTGACGAGCTCGGTGACGGGGTGCTCGACCTGGAGCCGGGTGTTGACCTCGAGGAACCAGAACCGGCGGTCGGGATCGAGCACGAACTCGACGGTGCCTGCGCCGATGTACCCGATCGCCTTCGCGGCGGACACGGCCGCGGCGCACATCTCGGCGCGCAGGGCGTCGTCGAGCGCCGGCGAGGGGGCCTCCTCGATGACCTTCTGGTGGCGCCGCTGGATCGAGCACTCCCGTTCGAACACATGGACCACGGTCCCGTGGGTGTCGCCGAAGATCTGCACCTCGACGTGGCGCGGCGACTCGACGAACCTCTCGAGGAACACCAAGCCGTTGCCGAAGGCCGCCGCCGCTTCGCGCTGGGCAGCCTCCACCGCACCGACGATCTCGTCGGCGCTCCGGACGATGCGCATCCCGCGTCCACCGCCGCCGAAGTCGGCCTTCACGAGCAGCGGGACGCCGATCGCGTCGCCGGCGCGCTGGAGATCCTCGGGACTCGCACCCGGCTCCACGACGGTCCCCGGGAGCACAGGGACGCCGGCCTCGGCCATGAGCCGTTTTGCCGCGACCTTCGAGCCCATCGCCTCGATGACCGCAGGCGGAGGCCCGACGAACGCGATGCCCGCGGCCCCGCACGCGCGCGCGAACCCGGCATGTTCGGACAGGAACCCGTAGCCGGGGTGAACCGCGTCGGCGCCGGTTGCCCGGGCTGCCGCGACGATCACGTCGATGTCGAGGTACGTGTGGATCGCGGCCGAACCGGGGAGGCGGACGGCTTCGTCGGCTTCGCCCACGAACGCCGCGTCGGCGTCGGGATCCGAGAACACCGCGACGGTCGCGATCCCGAGAGAACGCGCGGTTCGGAAGATCCGTCGCGCGATCTCGCCCCGGTTCGCGACGAGCAGCTTCGACATCACGCGCACCAGAGCACCTTCACGAGCACCTTCACATGCGCCATCACATGCGCCATCACATGCGCCATCACATGCGCCATCACATGCGAAAGACGCCGAAGCCGCGCCGGCCCTCGACGACGTTCGAGTGCGCTGCGCAGAGCGCGATCCCCAGGACGGTTCGCGTGTCGCGGGGATCGATGATCCCGTCGTCGTAGAGCTTGCCGCTGTTGAAGAACGCGTGCGACTCGCGCTCGATCTGCTCTTCGATCTCGGCCCGGCGCACGCGGTCGGCGTCTTCGTCGAAGGGCTGTCCACTCGCCTCCGCAGCCTGGCGAGCCACGATCGACAGGACGCCGGCGAGCTGCTGGGGGCCCATGACCGCGATCTTGGCGTTCGGCCAGGTGAAGAGCAGTCGCGGGCCATACGCACGCCCGCACATCCCGTAGTTGCCGGCACCGTAGGACGCGCCCATGACCACGGTGAGGTGTGGCACCGCGCTGTTGGTGACAGCGTTGATCATCTTGGCGCCGTCCTTGATGATCCCCGCCTGCTCGTAGTCCTTGCCGACCATGTACCCGGTCGTGTTCTGCAGGAACAACAGCGGTGTGTCGATCTGGTTTGCGAGCAGGATGAACTCGGTGGCCTTCTTCGCCTCCTCCATGAACAGCACGCCTCGGGCGTTCGCGAGGATGCCGATCGGGTAACCGTGGATCGACGCCCACCCGGTGACGAGGCTCGTGCCGTACTCCCCCTTGTACTCGTCGAATCGGGAGCCGTCGACGACGCGCGCGATCACCTCGTGCGGATCGAACGGCACCCGGAGATCGACCGACGCGATGCCGAGCAGCTCGTCGGCGTCGTGCACCGGCGGATCTGCCGCAGCACTCGGACCCGGCCCGAGCTTGCGCCAGTTGAGACGCGCCACGATCTCGCGACCGATGCGGATGCAGTCGAGCTCGTCGACGGCAAAGGCATCGGACAGGCCGGAGACCCGTGAGTGCATCGCGGCCCCGCCGAGCTCCTCGTCGTCGGCGTCCTCTCCGGTCGCCATCTTCACCAGGGGCGGGCCGCCGAGGAACACCTTCGCCCGCTGATCCACGAGCACCGAGTAGTCGCACATGCCGGGCACGTACGCGCCGCCGGCGGTGGCGTTCCCGAACACGAGCGCGACGGTCGGGATGCCGAGCGCGGAGAGCTGGGTGAGGTCGTGGAAGATCTGGCCGGCGGGGATGAACAGGTCGGCCTGGGTGGCGAGATCGGCACCGCCCGACTCGACCAGGTTCAGCACCGGGAGGCGGTTGACGCGTGCGATCTCGAGGGCCCGGAGGTTCTTCTTGAGCGTGACCGGGTTCATCGTGCCGCCGCGGACGGTCGGGTCCTGCGCGATGACAACGCACTCGACCCCCGACACGACCCCGATGCCCGTGACGATGCTCGCACCCACGTGGAACTGCGTTCCCCACGCCGCGAGCGTGGAGAGCTCGAGGAACGGCGCGTCACGATCGAGCAGCAGCTCGATGCGCTCGCGTGCGGTGAGCTTGCCCCGCGCGCGGTGACGGGCGACATACCTCTCGCCACCACCGGCGACTGCGAGCGCGGCCTGCTCGTCGTGCTCGGCAAGAAGCGCCAGCATCGCGTCGCGGTTCGCGCCGAAGACCTCGCTCGTGACGTCGACGCGCGATTCGAGTGTGGGCACGGCGGTCCTCCTTCCGGTATGTTATTCACCAATCACATTTGGCGCACGCCGGGAATCTGGGCGGGAGGAGCCGAGGCCGATGGACTTTGCCGAGTCCCCCGAACATGAGCTGCTCCGTTCGGCCGTCCACGACATCGGAGCGACCTTCGGACACGACTACTTCGTGACGCAGGCGCGTAGCGGCCGGAAGACCGACGAGCTCTGGCAGACAATCGCAGAGAACGGCTTCCTGGGCGTCCACCTCCCCGAGGAACACGGCGGTGGCGGTGCCGGGATCAGCGAGCTCGCGATCGTCACCGAAGAGCTCGCGGCGCAGGGGTGCCCATTGCTCTTGATCCTCGTGTCCGCCGCGATCTGCGGCGAGCTCCTCGCCCGCTTCGGCACCGATGAGCAGCGCGCGACCTGGCTCCCCGGCCTGGCGTCGGGCGAGAAGATGGTGTTCGCGATCACCGAGCCCGACGCCGGATCGAACAGTCACAACCTCTCGACCAGTGCGACACGCGACGGCGACGTCTACCGCCTCCGCGGCACCAAGACC
>JALHSW010000235.1 GCA_022865365.1 Acidimicrobiia bacterium
CCACGGTTGGCTCCGACGAGAAGGTCCAGCTCTGCCGTGATCTCGGTGCCGAGACGGTGATCAACTACCAGACCGACGAGTTCGCCAAGGTCGTGCTGGAGCAGACCGCGAACAAGGGTGTCGAGGTCGTGTTCGACAACGTCGGCGAGGCAGTGATGGCCGACTCGATGAACTGCCTCGCCTACAACGGCCGTTACCTCATGATGGGATTCGCCTCCGACAAGACCGTCGCGGACGAGAAGTCGATCGTGCCGCGCCGCATCGCGATGGGGAACTTCAGGCTGTGCGGCGTACTGCTCTCGTACGCCGACGCCGAGCGCCAGCAGATGATGAAGGAGCTGCTCGGCTGGAACCTGCCGTCCGACGCGATCGGCGCTGAGATCACCCGCAACATCGTCGAGATGGTCAAGGCGAAGCGAGTTCGAGCGGTGGTGGGGAAGGTCGTCGCGTTCGAAGACGTGCCCGCTGCAATCGAAGCGATGGCCAACCGCGAGACCATCGGTCGGACGATCGTGAGGCTCTGGGAGGACTAGCCGCATTGGAGCCGGTCTATGGTCTCGCGCGTGTGGTCGCGTACCCGATCCGAGACCGGCGTCGCGGGCGTGCAGCGCGAGGTCACGACGGAGATCGTCCGGCGCTTGGTGATCTCGGTCCGCCAGGGGCTTGTGACAAGCCCCGTCGTCTACCGGGCGTTGATCGGACACGGGGTCCCGATCGACGCCACGGGCGGGACGAGCATCGGGTCGCTGATCGCCGGTGGTGTGGCGCCGGGGCAGTCACCCGAGGAGATTGCGCGCCAGCGGCGCGACGCGGTGTTCGAACAGTCACCGTTCGACGTGACATTGCCTGCGGTTTCGCTCGCGTCGGGGCGGCGCGTGACGCAGCGCATCAAGGCAGGCGCCGACGGTCTGGACCTCGAGGACGGCTGGCGGCGGGTCTTCGCCGTCTCGACGAACCTCACGACCGGCCGCGCCGAGATCCACCGAACCGGACCCGGTTGGCAGGCCATCCGGGCCAACTTCTCCATCCCGGGCGTGTTCCCGCCTGTGCGCACGGCAGCCGACGAGCTGCTCGTCGATGGCGGTCTGCTCGACAACCTCCCCGTCGGGGTCATGCGCGCGAGCACGAGGGGATCACCGTGATCGCCGTCGACGTCGGTCGGCGGTCTGCAGAGCGACGATCGTGGCGACCTCCATATTCGCCCTCCGCTCGACCCGTTCGGCATCGCCGACTTCAAGGCGTTCGACCAGCTCATCCGGCTCGGGTACGAGGAAGGACAACGGGCTGTCGGTGAGTGGCTGGCGTCCGATGCCGCCCGCGCGTTCTGAGGTGTCAGCCGCCCTGGCCGCACCGCTCGAGACCGACCTTGCGGGCGGCTTTGTCGGCCTTCGCGAACGGGTCAGCTCCTGCGAAGGCAGTCACCGGATCGGCTTCGAAGGCGGTGACGACTGTGTCGTACTGATCGAGAACCTTGGCGACCTTCTTCTCCAGCGATGCAGGCCCCTTGAGTGCATCGATCTCGCTCAGCGCATCACGGAAGATCGGGACCGCGCCGGCAACGGCCGCTGTCTGCGCCTCGGGTGACGGCTCCTCGTTCTCGCCGAGCCCGGCGAAGACCTGCTCGAAGACCGCGTTGATCTCCTTGTTGGCCGCCTTGCAGACCGCGTTCCCCTGCTTGAGGAACGCTTTCTGGGTGAGCTGATCGGCCGCAGCCGCGATGCCCGCGAAGCCGGCGGCGGTGAGCCCGAGGGTCAAGACCGTCGCAGTGAAGAACGTGGCGGACCGCCGCATCGTGTGCCCCTCAGTGAATCGTCGAAATCGGAGAGCAGAAGGGTACACCGCAAGCACTGCTCGCGTTGACGCTCTGACCGTCGACGCGCCGCTCTCGGGAGGGAGGAGTCGCTCTGTCAGACTGAGGCGCAGAAGCTCGCCGACGAGAGGCGCAAGCATTGAAGCTCGTGACCGGGGTTCCTTCCGTACGGCGAGCGCAGGCGCGCACGAAGGCGCGACCGATCCAGCGGACTGCGTTGCTCATGGCATTGCTGGTCGCGGTCGTCACCGTGCCGACCATGTTCGGCGGGGGCGACGTCGCGGGGGCGGGGGCCACGCCGGACTCCGGCGCGGCGATGCTCGACCGCCTCGTTGCCGCCTACCACGAGCCCGGGATCGAACCGTCGCGGCGCGCGTGGGGCGAGCTCGTTGCCGACGACGGCTTCGCCACCGCGCCGGTTGACGTCCTCGAGTTCGTGAAGCTCGAACGCTCGCACGGGGCCAAGGCGCGCTACGACCGGTACGTGACGGCGCTCACCACGGCGCTCGACCCGCGGGGCGCCGCCATGATCACGGTGAACGACACC
>JALHSW010000236.1 GCA_022865365.1 Acidimicrobiia bacterium
CGTCGAGTACAGCTTCCACGAGCTCGGACCGAGCCAGCACGAGATCGACCTCCGCTACACCGACGCGCTCACGATGGCCGACAATGTGATGACGTTCCGATTGGTCGTGAAAGAGGTCGCACACGACCTGGGCGTCTACGCAACATTCATGCCCAAGCCGATCGCCGGCGACTTCGGCTCCGGGATGCACACGCACATCTCACTCTTCGAGGGTGATGTCAACGCGTTCCACGATCCCGGCGACGAGCACGGCCTGTCGAAGGTCGGAAAGGCCTTCATCGCCGGTCTCCTGCGCCACGCCCGTGAGATCACCGCCGTCACCAACCAGTGGGTGAACTCCTACAAGCGCCTCAACGACCGCTACGAAGCGCCGGTCTACGTGTGCTGGGCCCGCAACAACCGGACCGCGCTCGTGCGTGTCCCGCCGGCCAAGCGGGGCAAGGAGAGCTCGACGCGCATCGAGTTCCGCTCACCGGACCCCGCGTGCAACCCGTACCTCGCCTTCTCGGTCATCCTCGCGGCCGGCCTCAAGGGGATCGAGGAGGGCTACGAGCTCGCGCCCGAAGCGACCAACAACATCTTCGAGATGACGCCCGAGGAACGGGCCGCGGAAGGCATCGCCGCGCTGCCGCAGTCGCTCGGCGAAGCGATCGACGTGATGGAGAACTCGGAGCTCGTCGCCGAGACGCTCGGTGAGCACGTGTTCGACTACTTCATCCGCAACAAGCGCGCCGAGTGGGCCGACTACCGGGCCCAGGTGACGCCGTTCGAGCTCGACCGGTACCTCGGGACGCTGTAACCGATGGTCCTCGAATCGGTGCTGGTCTACCCGGACCCGCCGCCGCCCCTGCTCGCGCAGACGCTCGACCTGGCGGGGTACCCATGGAAGGCCTGCGCGAACGCTTCGGTGGCTACGGCGGCCGAGCCGGCCGACGGTTGGACCGGCGCAGTGATCGTCGCCGATGACGACCCCGAGGGCGCGCTCATGATGTGTCGCTCGCTGCGCAAGCGCGACAACGCACTCGAGCCGCTGCTGCTGCTGATCACCGGGGCGCAGCTCGCCGAGCTGGAGCTCCGCGAGGACCTCTTCGACGACTTCTGCCTGTCGCCGTTCCACCCCCGCGAGCTCGAGACCCGCCTGCGGCACCTGTTCTGGCGGACCGGCCGGGGGACGCGTCCGGAGATCGTCGAGTACGGCGATCTCGTGCTGAACCTCGAGACGTACCAGGCCGCGCTCGACGACCGCCCGCTCGACCTCACGATCATGGAGTACGAGCTGCTGAAGTTCTTCGCCACGCACCCCGGGAAGGCGTTCACCCGCGAGCAGTTGCTCTCGAGGGTGTGGGGATACGAGTACTACGGCGGCGCCCGCACGGTCGACGTCCACGTGCGGCGCTTGCGGGCCAAGCTCGGCGAGGAGCACGCGAACCTGATCCAGACCGTGCGATCCGTCGGCTACCGCTTCGGCCAGTCCCGCCTGCGCTGATCTGTAGGCGGGCGGGCGGGTTACGCGTCGGTGTCGGAGACGACCTCGTAGGGCGTCCCGACAGCCCGCTGGTCGGCGTCGGACACCGCGAAGAACCCGAAGACCGCGCTCCACACTGCGCCGCCGAGCATCACGCCGATCGGCACCACCAGCACCATCACCACCACGAACACGATCGCTCCGGCCATGCGCGGACGATAGCGCGGGCCGGGATCACGACCTGGCCGCGGCGTAACCCCAGGACCGGTGGCGCGGTCGGACCATGCGGGGCAC
>JALHSW010000237.1 GCA_022865365.1 Acidimicrobiia bacterium
AGCCCATCATTGTCGGCCGAGTACGTGTCGCCGATCTGGTACTTGTCCCACTCGGTGAGCCGGGTGAACACCCCGGCATCCGAGGAACGAGACCGCTCGAGCAGGTGTGCTCGAACCGCAGGGTCGCGCAGGCGCTCGATGCGCTCCGGCACCGGGAGGCTCATCACGTCGGACCAGTCGGGCAACATGTTCAGCGCGCAGTAGCTCCCGAAGCTCATGTTCATCTCGACGAGCACCGGCATCGTCAATGCCACCGCTCGGCCGCCCTGCTCGGCCGCATACTCGCACGCTGCGAGCTGGGCTCGGTAGCGCTCGGGCTCCTTGGAGTCGACGGTGAGGACGTTCCAGTTCAGCGGGCGACGCCCCGCGAGGCTCATCGCCGCCATCAGCTCGATCTCGTCGTCGCGGAATCCCCGCATGCAGCCATCGGTGACGTACTCGAGCGTGGTGCCTTCGTGGTCGCGCACCGCTGCACACAGCGCGAGCACCTCGTCACGCGACGCCCAGCGCGACGCCACCGCTTCGCCATCACCGTCGGAGTGCGTGAAGGCGAGCGTCGTGGAGAATCCCATCCCGCCCGCCTCGATCGCCTCGTGCAGGAGCCTCGTCATCGCCTCGACCTGCGCCGGCGATGCCTCGTTGCCGACCGCGTCAGCCCCCATCACGTTGCGCCGGAGGGCGCAGTGGCCGACGAGGAAGCCTGCGTTGACGCCGACCGCGCCATCGAGACGGTCGAGGTACTCGGCGAACGTCGACCAGCCCCAAGGAACCCCTTGCTCCAGCGCGGCGAGCGGCATGCCCTCGACCTTGGCCATCATGCGGCGCGTGTAGTCGGCGTCGCCGTCGCCGAGCGGCGCGAGCGTGAAGCCGCAGTTGCCCGCCATGATCGTCGTCACACCGTGCAGGCTCGACGACGATGCCGCCGGATCCCAGAAGAGCTGTGCGTCGTAGTGGGTGTGCGGGTCGACGAAGCCGGGCGCGACCACGAGGCCGTCGGCATCGACCACCTCGGCTGCGTCCTCCGCCACTTCACCGATCATGACGATGCGCCCGTCACGGATCCCGACGTCGGCCCGCCGTGCGGGCGCGCCGGTCCCGTCCACCACGGTGCCGCCACGGATCAGGACGTCGAGCATGCGCGCTCCCGTACTCGCCAGGCCTGGACTCGCTGGAACGGGTTCTAGTGTCTCCGCGATCCCCTCCCCGAAACAAGGCCCGCGGGCGCGCCAGACCGGGGAGGCGCCTGACAGGGTGACGATTGGGTCACTAGGGTGCGGCGGTCCGCCTAATACAAGGAGCAATGTCCATGCACCGAAATCGGCTGCTCAAGCTGGCCTCGGTCGCAACGGTCGTCTGTCTGGGAGCCGCCTTTGCGGCCCTTCCGGCGGGCGCCCAGAGCGGCTCGGGAAACAAGAACGGAACGCTCGTCATCGGGAGCCTCGCTCCCGAGACCGGCGACCTGTCCGCGATCGTGGACTCCCTGCGGGTCCCGGTCCAGATCGCCGTCGACGAGATCAATGCCGCCGGTGGGGTGAACGACAAGCAGGTCACCCTGGTCACCGGCGACGACGGCACCGACCCCGAGGTCGCGGGCCAGACGGTCGACCGGATGATCAGCTCCGACGGGACCGACGTCATCATCGGACCGGCAGCGTCGGGCACCGCCCTCGGCATCCTGGGCAAGGTGAAGGGCAAGGCCCTGCTGTGCTCAGGTTCCAACACCGCGGCGCAGCTCGACAAGGACGGTCCGAGCAAGACCGGCGGGCTGTACTTCCGCACCGCCCCGACCGACGCACTCCAGGGTCCGGCCCTGGCGGAGCTGCTGCTCTCCGACGGGCACAGCAAGGTGGGGATCCTGACCCGCAACGACTCCTACGGGGTCGGCTTCGGCAAGTCCGCTGCCACGGCACTGAAGCAGGGCGGCGCGAAGGTCGTCGCCAACGTCGCGTACAAGGCCGACGGTGACAACTTCGACGCCGACGTGCAGAAGGTCCTCGACAAGAAGCCCGACTCGGTGGTCGTGCTCGGCTTCAACGACGACGGCGCGAAGATCGTCCAGACGATGATCGAGAAGGGTGCCGGCCCGGCCGACGTCCCGATCTACACCGCGGACGGCATGCAGGGCTCGAGCTTCGGTAAGACGGTCGACCCGGCGAACCCGGGGGTCGTATCCGGCATCAAGGGCACTGCACCCGCGGCTGCCCCCGCCGGCGTGGAGAGTCCGTTCCAGGACACCTTCGCGGCCACCGGTACCGACCCGATCTTCTCGGCGTACTACTACGACTGCACGATCCTGGCGGCGCTCGCGTCCGTGAGGGCCAAGTCCGACGGCGCCACGGACATCGCCAAGTCGTTCAAGGCGAACCTGAAGGGCAGGGCGTGCAACACCTTCGCGACCTGCAAGGACCTGCTCGAGAGCGGGAAGAAGATCCACTGGCAGGGTGCTTCGTCGGGCTTCGACAAGTTCCCGAAGAACCAGCCGAGCCAGGGCGTCTACGACGTGTGGGGCTACGACGACTCCGCCGAGGTCGTGACCGAGGACCCGTCCTCCCAGATCAAGATCGGCTAGCCACTATCGGCTGATCCGAGCAAGTACGGAGTCGGGGCCCGGGAGACCGGGCCCCCGCTTCGCGTCCGGTCCCGTGACCCTCGCGGGGCCGGGACTAGTCCTTGCGGGCGAGTGAGCCGAGGTAGAGCTCGATGACCTTCGGATCGTGGAGCAGCTCGCGCCCGGTGGCCGTGTAGGCGTTGTGCCCCTGGTCGAGCACGTAGCCGCGATCGACGATCTGCAGACACCGCCGGGCGTTCTGCTCGACCATGACGACCGACACGCCGCCGGCGTTAATCGCCTGGATGCGATCGAACACCTCGTCCTGCATCATCGGTGACAACCCCGCGGACGGCTCGTCGAGCAGCAGCACCGTCGGCTCCATGATGAGCGCCCGGGCCATCGCCAACGTCTGACGCTGCCCTCCCGACAGCGCGCCCGCGGTGGTCTTGCGGCGCTCGCTCAGGAGCGGGAACTGCACCGCGAGCGCTTCGAAGCGCTCCCGGAACTCGGCGGGTGCGAGGTAGGCGCCCATCCGCAGGTTGTCCTCGACCGAGAGCTGCGCGAACACGTTGCGGACCTGGGGGACGTAGCCCACCCCGCGCTGCACCATCTCATGGGCCTTCAACTTGGTGCTGTCCTCACCGCGCAACGCGATCGTCCCGGAGCGGATTGCGACGAGCCCGAACAGGCACTTGATCAACGTCGATTTCCCGGCCCCGTTCGGGCCGATGATGCCGACGATCTCGCCGTCGTCGACGTGCACATCGCAGCCGGCGAGGATGTCGACCTCCGGGACGTAGCCGGCGACCAGGCCCCGCGCTTCGAGGAGCGCCGGCGCGCTCACGCGTGCTCCCCGTGGCTGCGGCCCAGGTACGCGTCGATGACCGAATCGTTGGTGACCACCTCGCGCGGGGTCCCGGCGGCGATGACGACGCCCTCGGCCATGCAGACGACCCGGTCACTGATCGAGGTCACCACGTCCATGTCGTGCTCGACGAAGAGCACCGTGAGCCCCCGGTCCCGGAGCCCGCGAATGCGCTCGAGCAGCTGGTCGGTCAGCGAGGGGTTCACGCCCGCGGTGGGCTCATCGAGCATCACGAGCCGAGGTTCGGTCATCAGTGCCCGGCCGAGCTCGAGCAGCTTGCGTTGCCCACCCGAGAGCGTGCCCGCGTAATCGCCTCGCTTGTCGGCGAGACCGATCCAGTCGAGCAGGTCGAGAGCCCTCGCCTCGACCTCGCGGTCCTGGGCGTTCCACAGCGGACGGACGAGGGCCACCGCCACCCGCTCGCCGGACTGGTGGGTGGCGGCCAGCTTCATGTTGTCGAGCACCGTCATGCGGGCCAGGGCCTTCGGGATCTGGAAGGTCCGGACCATGCCCGCGCGCGCGATGCGATACGCCGACTTCCCCGTGAGCGACGCGCCCGCGAACGACCACTCACCCGCGTCGGCACGCTCGAACCCGGTGAGGACGTTGAAGAACGTGGTCTTCCCCGCCCCGTTCGGGCCGATCAACGCCACGATCTCGTGCTCGAACACCTCGAACACCTCGACGTTCACTGCGACGAGTCCACCGAAGGAACGGCGTATGCCACGCGCGACCAACAGGCGTTCGGCAACCTCGCTCCCGGTGGCACTCGGGCTCGCACTAACGCTCATCGACCAACGCCTCCTCCCGGTTCCCGAGAATGCCCTGGGGTCGGAAGATGATGAGCAGCATCAACGTGAGTCCGACCACGGCGAGACGGATCGGCCCGACGTCGGTCGTCGTGAACACCTTCCCGAACACCCCGTGCTCGACGGCCTGACGGAGCAGCGAATCGCTCGCCTGGAACACGAACCAGAAGATCATCGACCCGAGCACTGGGCCGAACACGCTCGCCACGCCGCCGAGGATGAGCACGACGTAGAGGAAGAACGTGATCTGGCTGCGCCAGTAGTCGGCGTTGGTGAACGAGGCGTCGACGGCGATCACGATCCCACCGAGGCCACCGAGCACGCCCCCGATCATCAGGCTCTGGAGCTTCACGCTGAACGCGTTCTTCCCGAGGCTCCGCGCCGCATCCTCATCCTCGCGAATCGACTTGAGCAGTCGACCGTACGGAGATCGCGTGAGGAGCCACACCCCGACGGTCGCCAGCGCGACCAAGACCCAGGCGATCGACGCGATCCAAAGCGTGCGCTCGTCGAACGAGAGGTCGCCGATCCCGTAGCGTCCGACCGAGAACGGGTTGAGATCGAAGAACTCGTCCCCGAACCCCGAGATGCCGAAGGCGCCGCCGGTGAGGCCCTCGAGCTGACGGGCCGAGACACCCACCCTGAGAATCTCGGACGCCGCGATCGTCACGATCGCCAAGTAGTCGGCCCGCAGGCGCAGCGTCGGGATCCCGAGGAGCAGCGCGAGGCCGATCGAGGCGAGGATCCCGACGAGCACCGCGACCAGGAGGGACGCTCCGGCATCGGCGCTGACCGCGGTGCCGTACGCGCCGATCAGGAGAAAGCCGACCTGCCCGAAGTTCAGCAGCCCGGTGTAGCCGTACTGCACGTTGAGCCCGATCGCACCCAGGGCGTACGCGGCCGCGGGAACACCGAGCCCGGCGCGGATGCCGTCGACGAACGCCTGACCGAAGTTCATGGGCGCTCCCTCATCCGACCCGCTCCCTCGACCCCAGGATCCCCTGCGGGCGCACCAACAGCACGATGATCAACACACCGAGGATCATCGCGTTCTTGAAGTCGGTGGGAATCCAATACGTCGACACGTCGAACACGATCCCGAGCACTACGCCACCCACCATCGCCCCGAAGACGCTCCCCAGACCGCCGAGGATCATCGCCGCAAAGATGACCAACAAGAACTTGAAGCCCAGGTCGAACCCTACGGAGAAGGTGAGACCGAGCAGGACACCTGCCGCCGCACTCAAGGCACCGCAGGCGATCCATGCGACCAGGATCACCCGCTGCACGTCGATCCCGGACGACTCGGCCAGATCAGGCTCGTCCGAGACCGCGCGGATCGCAGTGCCGAGGCGCGTGAACAGTAGGAAGCAGGCAACGCCGACGAGCAGCACCACGCAGATCACGATGCTGGCGATGTCCTTGGGTGCGATGTCGAGCGGCCCGAGGTGCCATTGCTGCTGGACCGAGTACTGCGCGAAGGACTTCGCGTCGGCGCCGAACACGATCTGGAAGATGCTGCGCAACAACAGGGCCAGCCCGATCGACACGACGATGAGCGCGACGTTCCCGGTCCTTCGGCGACGCAGTGGGCGCCACAGACCGAGTTCGAGGCCGGCACCGAACGCACCACCGAGCAACGTGGCGAGGATCCCAGCGAACAACACTGTGATCCCGAGCCCCGACCCCCCCTCGGCGTTGAGGAACCAGGCTGCGATGGCACCGAACGTGACGAGCTCACCGGTGGCGAAGTTGATGAGCCCCGTCGTGCTGTACACGAGGGACAGACCGACCGCGGCCAGCGCGACGACGAGCCCGACCCGGATGCCGCTCCCGAAGAGGTCGGCCAGGCGGTCGATCGCCCCGGGCTCGGACTGACCGTCGTTCCCGAACGGGAACAACACGAACTTCGCGCGCCCGGACTGCACGACGACGTTCGGGAGCTTCGTCTGGTCGGGAGCTCCTGCTCCCTTCGGGATCGTCTTCTCGTCGATCGCCACCGAATAGGTGCCTCCGCCGGGGAGCGGGATCACTGCGAGCCCGTCGGCATCCGACACGGCCTCACCGATGGGCGCGCCGTCCCGGGGCACCACGACGCGCACGCCTGCGATCGGGCGCTCCTTCCCGCCCGTACGGTCGAAGAGCCGGGCGTTGATCGCCTCGACGCCGGTCTGGGCGCTCGCAGGCGTGTCGCTCGCGGCGACGGCGAGCGTCGCCAGCGCCGTCAG
>JALHSW010000238.1 GCA_022865365.1 Acidimicrobiia bacterium
TCGGCATCGACCGCCCCGAGGAGGCGCACCCGGGCCTTCTTCGCCTCGGTGAGCGTGCCTCGGACTCGCTTCGTTCGTTGTCGATGCCTGCCGCTGACGGTGCCGGCGCTCACGACGAGCTCGTAGACCCCGCGCTGCACTTCGTAGATTCCCGGCGCTACGCGCCGCCGCTTCGTTGCCATGGGCTGCTCCAGATTCTTGGGCAGTTCTTGGGCAACGGGTGCGGACTCGCGCGTGAGGGGCGCGTTACCCCCTCTGACCTGCATGTTCGCGTGGGCGCTGAGGGGCTCGAACCCCCGACCTCCTCCTTGTAAGCACTCCGGCCCTGAGCGCTGTGCTAACTCGTGGAGAATCGCCATGTGCAGCGGTCTGCCGTGAGCGAATCAGCGCGAGTTATCGGGTCTCTGATTCGATGCCGAGCAAGCCCGCATCCGTGTCGTTGCCTCAGAACACGCACGAATGCTCCGCAGAAGGCGGAAACTCGTCGAGTCTGCATCTTCGTGCAGCGCGTACTCCCTAGGTGTGAGACGTATGCCTCCGACCGACACTCGAGTCGCGGAAGAGGAGGGACGGGTGCCCCAGCGTCAAGCAATGTCCCCAGAACAGCCAAGCAGATCGGCAGATATGGCGCGGCGTCGGCCTGCCGCTGGCTCGGTCAGCCCGCGTTGGAGGATCGTGCGCCGTCGCGTGGGCGCGTGCCGCTCGCGTCCTGTTTCGTTCCCACGATGCACCGCGCCACGCCCGGAACCCGGACCTTGCCGTCCTTCTCGAACGCGCTCACCTTCGCAATGGCGGTTGCCCGAATCCGCTCCCGCGCCTGTTCGTCGACCTGCTGAAGCGCCGCAACTGCGAGCGAGACGTGCTCGCTGATCATCTGCCAATACTGCGCGGGCGATCGCGTCACGAGTTTGACGTCGACGTCCCACTCGGCAACGTCGCGCAGCCCCGCGGCCTCGTACAGGGCACTGACATATCCCGGGGCAGCGCACCGAAACATATTCGGCCCGTCCGGGTCGGGTGGCGCCACCACCGCCTCGGTCGCGATTGCCTGCATGGCGATCGTCGTCCACGGGTTTTCCTCGGGCTTGACCCAAACTGACGAGCAGAGACGTCCGCCCGACTTGAGCACACGCGCGAACTCGGCCGTCGCCTTGGCCACGTCGGGGAAGAACATGTACCCAAAACGCACGGACACGCTATCGAATGTGGCGTCGTTGAACGGCAGATCATCGGCGCTGCACACCTTCGTCTCGATATTGGCGAGCCCTTGCGCCCTAGCTCGTCGCGCGGCAATGTCCAGCATCTCCGCGACGAGATCGGTCAGCACGACGCGTCCGTTCGGCGACAGTCGCGCGATGCTCAGACCCGGCTCACCCGTACCCGCGGCAATGTCGAGATGCTGATGATCTTCAGCGATGTCGAGACGCTCGATAATCGCCGCGCCGACCGGGCCCAACTGCTCCATGATGACCGAGTCCCACTTCTCCCAGCCCGCAGAGAGCCCGGCCCACGTCGCTCGCTGAACGTCTCGGATCTCATCGGCGCTCGGCATCGGCCCTCCCGCTATCGCGTTGCATCCACCGAACACGAAGGCACTCCTTGGCGGGAATGCATAATGCCCGCTCTGGCGTGTTCTCGCCACGGCACCCCCGCCACGTTCGTCATCTATCACCACTGAACGGCGACATGAGGTGCGTCACTCCGATCAGGTGATGCGCACGAGCGTCGCGAACATCCCGAACGCCACAAAGATCGCCCCGAGCAGACGCCACGTCTGAGCCCGAAAGCCGCGCTCCATGGTCGCGACCAACTCGTACTTCAGCGCGTCCAGGCGGGCTTCGAGCACCTGGTTCGTCACCAGGTCGTTCCAACCGCCCGGGGGTCGGTCCATCAAGATGGAGGCCTCCTCGGCACCGAACGCCGATTCGAGCTTGGTGCGAAGCCGCACACGTACCTCTTCCGTGGTCATTCTCGTCTCCTCCGGTGGGAGGCACAAGACACCAAACCATATGCACAGTGACTTGGCCGAGCGGTTGAGCGAGTCCGAGAGTCATACGCCGGCCCCAGTGAGGTAGTTGTGCACCTCGAAGAACTGGATCTTCGGTGGATTGGGCAGGCCGACTTCCGCGGCGAACGGGCCGATCTGCTCCTCCGCGAACTTCTCGAACGCCTTCTGTGACTCCCACACGTCAGTGACGCGTATGCCGTCGTCCGTCTTCGTCACCCAGTGGAACAGAAACGGCCCGCCGGAGCCACCCGGCTTGAACCCCATCTTCTTGATGATCTCGTCGTATTGCGCAAGCGTCGCCGCCTTGAAGTCGATCTGCACTCCGACTGCCATCCTGACCTCCCCGTGGTCAACTGATCTCGCGTGCGACGATCATCACGCGTTCGTCCAAGACCGCGCGCTCGTGTGGTTGCCATCCAGCACCTCCGGTCGGGGACGGCAACGATGCCCTATGGTCCTCGATGATCCGGCCTCGGGACGAGCCCGGCGAGGGACTGTCAATAGGCTGGCGTCATGAGCGAGCGCAACGTCATCGGTGGAGAGCTCGAGCCTTGTGGCCTTGACCCGCTGACTGGTTTCTTCAGGGACGGCTGCTGCAGCACCGGACCCGAGGATCGAGGCAGCCACACGATCTGCGCGGTCGTCACCGCCGAGTTCCTCGAACACCAGCGGAGCATCGGCAACGACCTCAGCACACCCATGCCGATGCATCGGTTCCCCGGACTGAACCCCGGCGACCGCTGGTGCGTCACCGCGGCCAACTGGCTCCGCGCGCACATGGACGGCTGCGCTGCGCCCGTCGTCCTTGCATGCACGAATGAACGCGCGCTCGACATCGTGCCGATCGAGGTGCTCCGCGAGCATGCAGTCGACGTACCCGAAGATCTCAGTGCTCTCGATGACTGATCCGCGAGTCGTCGGCCGCACGGCTCTCGTGCTGGAGGCGTCCGTGCCCCTCCGAGACGCGCGGTTCGGATGATCGCGCGTCTCCCCGCGCGCGAAGCGACGCGGCTCGCCTCAGCTGTTGGCGCCCACGAGCGGAGGGACGCCGAAGCGGGCCCGCACCTCGTCGAGCGGGAGGTGCGCGAGCTCGAGGTGGTCGATCACGGAGAAGTCACCCGTGCACTGGGATCCCCGCCGCAACGCCTCGGCCAGCAGGTCGGTCGCACCCTCGCGCGCGAGCACACCCACCTTGCCCTCGAAGGTCGCGCTCGACGAGAGGCCCAACTCGTACGCCGCCAGGCTCGCGAGGAGCAGCACCCAGTGCTCGTCGCTGTCGTCGATCCCGAGGAGCATCGCCGAGAGCGCGGTCTCAGCCTGGCCCGTCGTGCCGTATCCGGCGATCACGTGGTTCATGTCGTGCGCGACGAAGAA
>JALHSW010000239.1 GCA_022865365.1 Acidimicrobiia bacterium
CGACGCTCGCAGTCGCGCTCGCCCTGCTGCTCACGTACCGCTTCATCCGGCGACCCACCCTTGGTGCCGCCGTCGCGACCGGGCTGACCTGCGGCCTTGCCGCGATGGCCCGTCAGGAGCTCTTGCTGCTCCTCCCCCTGACCGTCGTCCCCGTCATCTTCCTCGCCCACAGCCTCGAGCGGCGGCGCCGGTTCGCTCTCGCCGGTGCCGCTACGCTCGCCACGATTGTGGTCGCCGGTCCGTGGGTCCTCTGGAACCTCGCCCGGTTCGACGAACCCGTGACCTTCTCGACGAACGACGGGATCACCATCTGTGGGGCCAACCACCCCCGCACGTGGTACGGCAGCGGCACCGGGCTGTGGGCGCTGAATTGCGCGGTGTATGAGACCCCCGAGGGCGACCGTTCCCTCGTGTCTCGGGCGCTGCGGGATCGCGGCCTGGAGTACGCCTCCAGCCACCTTGAACGGCTCCCAGTCGTCGTCGTCGCACGCATCGCGCGCGTCTGGAGCCTCTACGCGCCGGGGCAGATGGCGACCTACAACACAGGCGAGGGCCGTGAGGAGTGGGTGTCCTGGTTCGCGTTCGCTTCCTGGTGGCTGCTGGTCCCCTTCGCGGTGTTCGGAGTCGTCGATCTGCGTCGACATCGCGTGCACCTCTGGCCACTGCTCTCGCAGTTCGTCATCGTCACCATCACCGCAGCTGCGATCTACGGACTCCTGCGCTTCCGCATCCCGGCCGACGTCAGCGTGGTGGTTCTGTCCGCCGCGGGGATCGACAGCATCTTGACCCGGTGCACCGCACCATCGACACCTTCGGTCGGCACTGAGCCCACACGTAGACTCGCGCCTCGCCCTTCGACCGAGGCGACGCGATGAGAACGCCAGACAGACACGTGGCGACACCGGCAGACCCCGCCACCGACATCCCGACCGGCCTAGCGAACTTCCACTTCCGATGCCTCGACTCGTACCGCGCAATGGGCATGCTCATGGTGTTCCTCGCGCACTGCTACTTCGCGAGCTTCGTCCAGATGCGCGACACGTTCATCGGTCCGGTCCTCGACCGGTTCGACCTCGGGCTCCCTATGTTCTTCATCCTGTCGGCGTTCCTGCTCTACCGACCGTACGTCCTCGCGCAGCTCGGAGATCGGCCACAACCTTCGTACCGCCGGTTCGTGCGGCATCGCATCGTCCGCATCATCCCGGCGTACTGGGTCGCGCTGATCGCGCTGCTCGCAGTCGGAGTGCTTCACGCCGAGAGCATCGGCGAAGCGCTTTCCTTCTTCGGGCTCGTCCAGATCTACGACTCGGCGAAGGTCTTCGATTCCGGGTTCCAGCCGATCTACCAGTCGTGGAGCCTCGCCACCGAGTTGAGCTTCTACCTGCTGCTCCCGGTATGGGCGCTCGCCATCCGCGCAGCGACGCGGCGCTTCCCGGGCTCGTTGCGCGTGCGCTGGTCACTCACCGGCATCGCAGGTCTCTACGTGTTAGGGGTGCTCTTCCGGGCGTTCATCGTCTGGGCCGAC
>JALHSW010000240.1 GCA_022865365.1 Acidimicrobiia bacterium
CAGCTCCCGCCCGGGCGCCGACTCGCCGATGGCGGTGTCGAGCAGCACCTCACCGTTGAGCGATACGTAGATCTGGGCGCCCAGGTGCCAGCCCGCGGCCCGCTGTTCCTCGAGCAGCGTCAGTGCCGGAGCGAGATCGGGGCCGGCAGAAGCGGCGCTGGTCATGGGTCGAATGTAATTCGCTTGACCCGGGGTCCCAGACCTGGTTCCCTGGTAATCCGATCGACCAACCGGCCGATGACGCAACCCGAGGAACCCCCAAGATGTACGCCATCTCGATGAGCCAGCACCACACAGGCCACGGGATCGCGCGCGTCTACGCGGGCTTCCCGTGCGTCATGGCCCGCGCTTCGTGGCTCGACACCGCCATTACCACCACGAACCAGAACCCCGAGCCCCGGTGGCCGACCCCGATCTCGCCCTAGCGCACGAGCGCTGCGAGTTCACCAGGCCGCCGGGGCAACCCGGCGGCCTTTCTTGTTGTTCGGAGCCGTTTCCGCCAGACCAGACCAGACCGACCAGACCAGACCGACCAGACCAGACCAGACCGACACCAGATGCACGAGGAGAGAAGGAGCAAGGCCATGTACGCCATCGAGTACGGGGGGACCGAAGAGCGGTGGCGCGCCGAGGCGCGCTGTGCCGAGGGGACGGGTCAGCTCACCGCGCTCTTCTTCTCGGAGGCGCTCGACGACATCGCACGGGCCAAGGCGTTCTGCCGGGGCTGCGCGGTGCAGGACGAGTGCCTCGGCGCGGCGATCGATCGGCGTGAGCCGTGGGGCGTCTGGGGCGGCGAGCTGATCGCCAACGGCAAGGTGCTCGCCAACAAGCGCCGGCGGGGGAGACCACCGAAGGTGCCCCGTCCCGTCGATGTGCTGCCGACGACCTGGGAGCTCCAGGTCGCCGACATCGCCTGAGCGCGCGCACGACCGAACCGAAATTCCACGAGCAACACCGAGTTCACCGCGAGAGGTGGACCGGGGTGACGACGGCCGGGGTACCGATCCCCCCGGTGCCCCGGTTGAGCCCCGGTCCACCCGCGGTCGACGGTGACGCGCTCGGAAATCAGAAGCCGGGTGCTCAGTAGCCGAACGGCGACGTGCCGGCCTGGTCCTGCATCTCGCGCATGCGCTGGCCGACGACCTCCAGCAATTTTGGTGCGAGGGTCGGCATCGCCGTGGCGAGCATCGAGTTGAAGTCGTTGCGGCTCAGCACGAGGAGCTGCAACGCCGAGGTGGCCGTCACCGTCGCCGTGCGGTCGCCCCCGTCGATGAGGGCCATCTCGCCGAAGAAGGATCCCGCGCCGAGGTCACCGACCTTCTCGCCACCGACGCTCGCCTCGGCGGTGCCGTCGACCACGACGAAGAACTCCTCGCCGGGGGCACCTTCGGTGCAGAGCAGCTCGCCCGGCGCGGCATCACGGGGCGTGGCCAACGCGGCGATGCGGGCGAGCTCGTCGTCCGTGCAGCCCGAGAACAGCGTCGCGTTCCGTAACAGCTCGACACGATCGTCCAGGGTGGTCATGGCGCCGACGCTACCCGGCGCCGGAGTCCGCCCGCAGCAGGACTGCGGGCGCCCATCGACCCCGATTCCTCGGTGCCGTCGTAGCCCGCAAGGGCCTGGAGTGGGCGCTGAGGGACTCGAACCCCCGACCGGCTGCTTGTAAGGCAGCTGCTCTACCGGGCTGAGCTAAGCGCCCCCGGACCGCCATTCTCGCGCGCGGCTC
>JALHSW010000016.1 GCA_022865365.1 Acidimicrobiia bacterium
GCCGATGAAGCCGGGGAGCCGGTTGTTGGCGCGCATGGTGAGGACGACGTCACGCCGTTCGCGTCCGGCCTCGACGATCTTGAGCAGGGGGTAGCGCGTTCCTTCGGACCAGATGTCTTTCGCGAACACGTTGTACCCACCCGCGAGTGCACCGCCGGTGTCGCCGTGGTGGCACTGGATCGACGCGACGAGCAGGAGGTCGCCGTCGGGACCGAAGACCGGGGAGAACACATTGAAGTCGGGGAGGTGCCCACCACCGGTGTACGGGTCGTTGGCGACCAGCACGTCGCCGGGGTACAGCTCGCCTTCGAGGAACTCGAGGCAGAACCGCACCGGCAGTGTCGACGACAGCATGAACTGCGGGATGCCGACCGACAGCGCGGCGAGGCGGCCTTGCCCGTCGAGAATCGTGGCGTTGCGCTCGTTCGACTGGTTGAGGATCGGCGTCGTGGCCGTGCGCGACACGAACGTCGCCATCTCGAAGCAGATGGTCTCCATGCCGGATCGGATCACCTCGGCGGTGACGGGGTCGAGCTCCGTGTTGGCCTTCACGACATCAGGCGCTGGCATCTCAACCTCGCAGGATGCGACCGGGACAAGCCTCGACGGCTTCCGGGACGGGCTCTCCGTCGACGCGAATCTGGTAGCCGTTCACGACGACGTGGTTCACTCCTGCGGGCTCGTCGGCGACGAGCCGCTCCCCGTCGGCAGGAAAGTCGCGCACGCGGTGAAGACGACCGGGCGCGACCGTGGCCAGGTCGAACACCGCGACGTCGGCGGCCTTCCCTTCAGCGAGCACCCCGCGGTCGCTGAAGCCGAACACGCCTGCGGGCTCACCCGTGAGCTTGTGCACCGCACGTTCGATCGAGAGCACCTCGCGCTCGCGCACCCAGTTGCCCAGGAGGTCGGTCGGGAGGCAGGCGTCGCAGAGCTGGCTCACGTGAGCGCCCGCGTCGGAGAGCCCGATCAGCATGCCGTCGGATCTCATGAGCCCTTCGATGATCTCGTCGTCGTTGTTCGCGAGCACCGCGCGGAACCGCGTCGTGAGGTCCTCCTCGATCGCGAGGTCGATGATCGCCTCGAGCGGCTGCACGCCGCGTGCGTCTGCGAGCGCGGCAACCGTCGTGTCCTCGAGCTCGGGGTGGTCCTTGCTCTCGGCGACGGTCATGGTGTCCCACCGGGCCCGGAAGATCCGTCCGTGCTCGAGCTCGTCCTGGGCGACACGACGCCATTCGGGGTCGCGGTACGCCGCGATGCGCTCGGCATCGGTGCGGTCCATCAGCGACCTGAACGAGGGCACCGTGTTGAACGTGAACGGGTCGGCGAGCGTCATCTGGAACGTGAGAGGCCGGCAGGTGACCTGCGGCCACACGTCGGCACCGCTCGCGCGCTCACGCGCGTTCAGGTCGGCCATCGTCGACGCGAACGGCGAACCCTTGATCGCAAGGAGTGCCGTCCACGTGAACGGCTGTCCGATCCGTCGTTGGAGGTCGTAGATCTCGGGGTGGGTGACGCGCTCGCCGGGCGTGAATGCACCGACACCACGGCCGAGGTCGCGCAGCGGCTCCGTGAGGGCTTCGAGCTCCGCGATGCCCGCGAGGCGTGAGGGGACCGGTCGACCGCCGTCGCCGTTGTGGGTCGGGGCCGAGCTCGACGCGAAGCCGGCCGCACCCGCGGCAACCGCCTCGCGCACGATGGCGGCCATGCGGGCGAGCTCGTCGTCCGTCGGCTGCTCGCGCTCGTAGCCCTCGTCGCCCATCACGAACAGGCGGACGGCGGTGTGTCCGACGTACGCGGTGTAGTTGAGGACGCTTCCGTGGCGCGCGACGGAGTCGAGGTATTCGGGGAACGACTCAAAGTCCCACGGGATGCCGGCTTCGAGCGTCGACAGGCTCATGTCCTCGACGTGCTGCAGCGTGCGACCGATCAGCCCGCGGTGCTCTTCGCGGCACGGCGCGATCGAGAAGCCGCAGTTCCCCGCGACGACGCTCGTGACTCCGTGCCAGGACGAGGGCGTGAGCGCCGGATCCCAGAACACCTGCGCGTCGTAGTGCGTGTGGATGTCGATGAACCCGGGCGCGACGATCTGGCCGGACGCGTCGAGCTCTCGCGTGCCGTGCAGGTTGTCGCCGATCTCGGTGATGCGATCGCCGCTGATCGCGACATCGGCGCGCCGACCCGGCGCTCCGGTTCCGTCGACGACAGTTCCACCTCGGATCACGATCTCGTTGCTCACGCTGGTCACTCCTTTGCGTTCTTGGTGCAGCTCAGGTCGGCCGAGACGCCGGTGTGGTCGGAAGCCCAGGCCAGCCCACCGGGACCGTCGACTGCCGGTATGGCCTTGAACAGTCCGGTGCCGAAGAAGTCGCCGTCGCCGTCGGCCGCGGAGTCGAACGCCACGGTGCAGCGCGTCGGAGGCTTGACGAAGATGAAGTCGATGCGCTCCGACTCGCGCGCGGCCGGGTCCTTGAGCGCTTCGATGCTCTTGTCGTCGCGCCCGGAGGTACAGCTCGTCCCGGTCGCGGGATCGCACTCGGCATTGCCCGCCTCGAGGTGGGAGTCGACCCAGCCCGCGCTGATCAGGCTCTGGTAGCGCGCGGAGGTCGACGTCACGTTGAAGTCACCCATGAGGACCCGCACGGCCTTCGCGCCTCCGGCCTCGTCGGCGAGCGCCGCGGCCGCCGTCGTCTGACACTGAGCAACCGAAGCATCTTGCTGGCACGGCGGGACGCACGTCGGGCACGTGGTCACGCCGGGTGTCTCGGGGTCGCCCTCCTGGTGGGTGACGACGATCACGATCGGCCCGATCGGCGACCCGAGCAGGGCACGCGACGCAGTGCGGAAGCCTCCGTGCAGGTCGATCACCTTGGTGCTCTTGACCGGGAGCGTCGTGAGTACCCGTTCGGTGTCGTGGCTCTTGGGCTTGCCACCGAACAGGATCTTGTAGTCGCCCTCACAGAGGGTGTCGTCGCGTGCTTCGAGCAGTTTCGCGAGGTTGATGTTGATCTCCTGGAGCCCGACGACGTCGGGGCACCCGGCATCTTCGAGCTCCTGGGCGAGGAGCTCGACGCGATCGGGGGCCTGGCAGCCGTCGGTCTCCGGCGGGCAGAAGGTGCCGTGGAGGAGGTTCAGGTTCACGATGTGGACGTCGGGCGCACCGGGCTCGGCGCTTGCCGGCGCAGTGCTTGCGAGCGATGCCGGTGCGGCGACGGCGAGCGCGATCGCGATGACGGCGAGTCTGCGCACGCCGAACCGTCCGCTGCGCATGCTTCCCCCCTTCGGAGTGGTCGCCCTCCCCAGACGACCCTATTACGCTCACGCAGCAAGGTTGACGCCGGTGTCAGGTTCCGAGCATGCTGCCGCGCATGACGGTCGAGCTGCCCACCACGATGCGAGCCGCGGTCTATCGCACCCCCGGAGAACTCTCCGTCGAGGATCGGCCCGTCCCCGAGGTTGGGCTGCACGACGTGCTGCTCGAGGTGAGCCACTGCGGCATCTGTGGCAGTGACATCCACTTCGTCCTCGAGGGTTGGGGGCGGCCCGGGACGGTCGAAGGCCACGAGTACAGCGGCCGCGTCGTCGCAGTGGGTGACGCGGTCACGACCTGGAAGGTCGGCGACGAGGTCATCGGTGGCCCGTCGCCGCGCTGCGGCGAGTGCGAGCACTGCCGCGACGGTCGGCCGTCACTGTGCACCGGGCGGAGCACGCCGGGCATGGGCGCCCACTCCGACGGCGCGTTCGCCGAGTTCACGCTCGTCGACGAGCGCGCACTCCTTCGCCTCCCTGTGGGCATCGAGCTGCGGCACGCCGCCCTCGCCGAACCGCTTGCTGTGGCGCTCCACGGGCTCACGCGTGGTGGCGTGCGTGCCGGCCATCGGTTGCTCATCACCGGTGCCGGGCCGATCGGCACACTCAGCATCGCGGCGGCCCGTGCGCGTGGCGTCACCGAGATCGTCGTCAGCGAGCCGCATCCGGTCCGTCGCGCACTCGCCGAGCGGCTAGGGGCCACGACGGTGAACCCCGAGGATCTTGTTGCGCCACCGTCACCGGGCGACGTCGTCGATGAGCCGTTCGACGTGGCCATCGAGTGCTCAGGTCACAAGGCGGCGATGGAAGCAGCGCTCGGTCAGCTGAAGCGGGGTGGGACGCTCGTCCTGGTGGGAGCCGGCAACAAGTCACCACGATTCGATGCGAACCGGATCTTGCTCAACGAGCTCGTGGTCACCGGCTCGTTCGTGTACGACGCTGACGGGTTCGAGCGGGCAATCGAGCTCCTTGCGATGCCCGACTTCCCGCGCGATGAGCTCATCGAGGCCGACGACGTTCCTCTCGACGGTCTGCTCGAAGCGATCCAGGGGCTTGCCGGCGGCCAGCTCGCAGCAAAGGTCATGATCGTCCCGAGTCAGGGGATCGTCCCGCGTCAAGGAGTGTCGACATGAGCACGACCGGACTGCGCGCGCCGCGCTTCAACCACGTCGCGATGACCTTGTCGCCCGACATGCTCGACGAGACGAACCGCGCCGACATCATTCGCTTCTACGACGAGGTGTTCGGCTGGAAGGAGCTCCCGACGATGACCGAAGATCGCCGTCGTCTCGTGCTCGGGTGCCACACCGTGGAGCAGTTCGTGTTCCTCGTCGCCGACGACGAGCCGATGACGTGCGCACGTCTCGACCACTACGGGATGTCGGTCGAGACCGAGGCCGAGCTCGACGAGGTGCTGGCACGCGCACAGGCATTTCGGGAGCAGGACGATCGCGTCGACATCATCGACAAGAAGGTTGACGACCACGGCATGCTCGCGATCACGTCGATCTACATCGGCTATCTGCTCCCGATGATGGTCGAGATCCAGTGGTGGGACTTCAAGGAGCAGGCGCGAGCCGAGACGTGAGCATCACCTCGGTCGCTGTCGCATGAGTGGACGATCGCTGCGCTGGGGTGCCTTCGCACCGCAGGGCTGGAAGCTCGAGTACACGGGATGGTCGGGGCCGGATGCCTGGGCGCGCACGGTCGAGCTCGCCGAGCTCGCCGAGCAGCTGGGGTACGACCATCTCTGGGTGTACGACCACGTCGAGACGGTGCCGCGGCGCGAGCCGACGCACATGTTCGAGGCGTTCACGATGCTCGCGGCGCTCTCACAGCGCACCAAGACGATCCGCCTCGGGCAGATGGTCACCTGCTCGTCGTATCGCAACGCGGGGCTACTCGCGAAGGAGGCGGCGACGCTGGACGTGATGTCGGGCGGTCGTCTCATTCTCGGGCTCGGCGCCGGTTGGTACGAGCGCGAGTACCAGGCGTACGGCTTCGAGTTCCTCCCGTCGGGCGACCGGCTTCGGATCCTCGACGAGACCGTCGACGTGGTCCGGCGCATGTGGACCGAGGAGACGGTCACCTTCGACGGCCGCTACCTCCACTTCGACGGCGCATACTGCGACCCGAAGCCGATCCAGCAGCTCCCGGAGATCTGGATCGGTGGGGGCGGGGAGCAGGTGACGCTCGCGATCGCGGCTCGGCGGGCCGACAAGACGAACTGGCAGGTCGGGCTCGACGGCTTCGTGCACAAGTTCGACGTGCTTCGCGCCCACTGCGACCGAGCCGGGCGCGCCTTTTACGACATCGTCCGCACCCACGCACCCGACTGTCGTCTGTTCGATTCCGAAGCGGATCTCTCTGCGTGGCTCGACACGCCGGAGGGCGGGAGCCTCTGGGGCCGCGGCGACCCCGAGGAGTACGTCCGCGACAACTTCGTCGGTACGGTCGAGCAGGTTGCGGCCAAGGTGCAGGGCTTCGTCGATGCCGGCTGTCGTGAGTTCGTCCTGTGGTTCCGTGACTACCCCTCGAGCGAGAGCCTCGACCGCTTCGCACGGGAAGTGGTACCGCGAGTCCACACCTGAGCGAGCATCGAGAGGTCACGATGCTACCTTCCCATCGATGAGTGCCGATTCCGCCGCCCTCGCGCGCGATGCGTCGGAGGGTGAAGGACAGACCGACTCCGGCGGCCGATGGGGGTTCTGGGTCGCGGTCGCCGTCGGGATCGTGCTCGCGGCGTCTGGGGTCCTGCGCTTCGTTGCCCGCTCGGACCTGTGGTTCGACGAGGCGCTCTCGGTCAACATCTCGCGGCTCGCTCTCGGTGACATTCCCGATGCGCTCCGCCAGGACGGTCACCCGCCGCTCTACTACTACCTGCTCCACGGGTGGATATCGGTCTTCGGTGCCGGCGACGTGGCGGTCCGCGCGCTGTCGGGCGTCATCTCCGTTGCGACGTTGCCGGTCGCGTGGCTCGCGGGGCAGCGGCTCGGCGGGCGGCGCGTGGCGTGGGCCACGCTCATCGTGGTCGCGACGTCCCCGTTCGTGTTCCGGTACGCCACCGAAGCACGCATGTACTCGCTCGTCATGCTGCTCGTGTTCCTCGGCTACCTCGCGCTGCGCAGGGCGCTCGACCAACCGACCCTTCCGTGGCTCGCCGCCGTCGCGGCGCTCGCCGCCGCCCTCGCGCTGACCCAGTATTGGGACCTCTACCTGCTCGCCGTCGTGTTCGTCGGGCTCGCGTGGCGGTCGTGGCGGGCACCGCCGGGGCGGGCGCGCTCGGCCGTGCGGCGCGTGACGATCGCCCTCGTCGTCGGCAGCGCGGCGTTCCTCATCTGGGCGCCGGTCTTCCTCGATCAGGTCCGACACACCGGTACCCCGTGGGGCGACGCCCAGTTCCCGTGGGTCGCGTTCGCGAGGGCGATCTTCGACTTCGGCGGCACCGACGAGAACGGCGAGTCGTTCGTGCTGCTGCTCGCCGTCATCCTGCTTCCGCTGCTCGCGATCTTCGGGCGTGGCGTGGATCGCCGCCATGTCGATCTCGACCTCCGTACCCGACCAGAGGCGCGCTGGGAGGCCGCGGCCGGGTTCGGTGTCCTCCTGGTCGGTGGGGGTCTTTCGTATCTCGCCGGCACGACCTTCGAGCCGCGGTACGCCGCCACTGTCTTTCCTCTGGTGGCGCTCCTGGCCGGGTTCGGCGCCGCGGTCTTCCTCGACCGCCGGGTGTTCGCCGGAGTGCTCGCGTTCGTGGCCGTGCTCGGAGTCGCCGGCGGCGTCCGCAATGCCACCGACCAGCGCACGCAGGCCGGCGAGATCGCCGACGTCATCCGCGCAGAGGCGGAGTCCGGCGACGTCGTCGCGTACTGCCCCGACCAGGTCGGGCCCGCCGTGAGCCGATTGCTCGACGACGTGCCCGGTCTCGAGCAGATGACGTACCCCGACGGCGCCCGGCCGGAGCGGGTGAACTGGACCGACTACCGCGAGCGGATCGACTCGGGCAACCCGGCGCAGTTCGCTGCGAACGCGGTCGCGCGCGCGGGTCCTCACCGCGTCTGGTACGTGAACTCGCTCGTCAACCATGTCGAGCGGGCGTGTGGTGGGGTGGGCGGGGCGCTCGACGCGGCTCGCCCGGGTGATGTCCGGGTCGTCGCGGATCCCTACCTGTTCGAGTTCGCGGACCTGGTCGAGTACCGGTCGACGTGACCGGCGCGCTGCGGCGAGTCGGGGCGAGCCGCTTCCTCCAGGAGGATCTACGAGCTGCAGTCGTGCCGTGGGTCCTCGCCCGGATCCTGGTGGTCGGGACGCTCGCCGTGTCGCGTCAAGTCTTCGAAGAGTTGGGCCGAACCGGGCGGTCTCTTCCGCTCGCACAGGGACTGCTGTCCTGGGACGCGGCCTGGTACCGCGCGATCGCCGAGCACGGGTACGGATCGCTCCCGAGGGAGGCATTTCGATTCTTTCCGCTGTACCCGCTGCTCGGGCGCTGGACGGGTGTGGTCCTGTTGGACCACACCGCAGCGGCGCTGTTGCTGCTCGCGAACGCCGGCGGGCTGGTGTTCGCCGCGCTCCTGTACCGGCTCACCCTGCGCGAGACCGCTGACGCGGCGACGGCACGCCGGGCGGCGTGGTTCGCGACGCTGCTACCGCCCGCGATGGTGCTTGTGCTCGGGTACGCGGAGTCACTCGCGCTCTGCCTTGGTGTCGGCCTGTTTCTCCTCATGCGGTCGCGGCGTTGGCTGCCCGCGATCCCGCTCGGTGTGCTCGCAGGCCTATGTCGGCCGGTCGGTCTGCTGCTCGTCGTCCCCACCGCGATCGAGGCACTGCGGGGGTGGCTGTCCGCGTCGACGCGTGAGCGCGCGGCGAGCCTGGCCGCGGTCGGGTCACCGGTGGTCGGCACCGGGCTCTACCTCGCGTGGGTTGGCAGCCAGACCGACGACCCCCTGCTGCCCTTCTCGATCCAGAGCCGACCCAAGCTGCGCGGCAGCCTTGTCGATCCCGTCAGCCGCAGCGTCGATGCCGTCGGCGACCTCTTCGGGACCGAGCGGTTCGGGTCGGGTCTCCACATCGTGTGGATCGTGCTCTGCGCAGCGCTCGTGGTAGTGCTCGCCCGCCAACTGGCTGCATCGTACGCGGCGTACGCGGCAGCGGCGGTGCTGCTCGCGCTCACGGCTTCGAACCTCGATTCGTTCGAACGCTACGCGATGAGCACGTTTCCGCTGGTGATCGGCGTCGCGCTGGTCACGAAGCGTCCGGCCATGGAGCGGGCCGGGCTCGTGCTCGCGTCGGGTGGCCTTGTGGCCTACGCCACGCTCGCGTTCTATGGCCGTTACGTTCCCTGAACGCCGCGCCAGGACGGATCAAGCCGTTTCGGGGGGAGTAGATGAACCGCCCCGCACCCTGCGGTACAGGTCTCGACTTCGGTCGCGGATGCCCCACCACGTGACAAGCCCGAGTGCTTCGACCGCGATCGTCGTCGTCATCTTCGAGTTGCCGCGCACGCGGTCGACGAATCGGATCGGAACCTCTGCGATCCCACCGCCCGTCCGCGAGACGCGGTACGCGAGCTCTATCTGGAACCCGTAGCCTGCAGTCGTCGTCGTGTCGTAGCCCGCCTGCTCGAGGGTCTCGGCGCGGTACACCCGGTATCCGGAGGTCGCGTCCGACACGGAGATCCCGAGCACGAACGCCGCGTACCGGTTTCCCCACCTCGAGAGCGCCTGGCGATGCCGCGACCAGTTCGGGATCGACCCCCCCGGGACGTAGCGCGACCCGATGACGAGGGCGGCCTGGGTTTCGTGAAGCGTCGACAGCAGTGAGGGGATCGCCTCCGGGTCGTGGGAGAGGTCGGCGTCCATCTCCACGATTGTCCCGTAGCCGCGTTCGAGCCCAAGCCGGAAGCCGGCGCGGTACGCGCCGCCGAGGCCCGCGGCGTGCTGGGCATCGAGCACGTCAATGTTCCCGAGCTCGGCGCCGAGCGACCGGGCGAGGTCGGCAGTGCCGTCGGGGCTGGTGCCGTCAACTACGAGGATGTGGGCATCCGGGACGGCGGCACGCACGCGGGTCAGCACCGCGCGGATGTTCTCTGCCTCTTGATACGTGGGAATCACGACGAGGGTGTCGGCGCCACCCGGGACTTGGCTCATGGGCTTCTGTCAGCCGCGCGAGCGGGCGACGAGGTCGCGTGCGACCCGCTCGAGCGCCTTGACCTCGGCCGGGCTGATCTGCGTACGTCCGGCGGGGATCCAGGAGAGAGTGAAGCTGAGCTTCCTATTCGCGAGCACGGTGAGCGCGCCGGTGGTCTGGTTGGAGTAGGCCCCGCGCCCGAGGTTGAAGACATCGGCGATCTCGAAGGCGCTGAGGTTCTCGATCGCACGCTTGTCCTCGAACTGCCCTCGAGCCGTCTTGAACGCGCGGTTACCGGGGAACTCCTGGGTGACCGCCAGGCGACCGTTGGGCGCGACGTCGGGGTCAGCTCCGAGGCTGAGGTAGCAGAGTGTGGTTCCGGACGGGGTCGCCTTGGTGACGGACTTCCGGAACGCGCCCTTCACCACCGATCTCGAGGCGTACGTGCATGGGTCGTCGAGCGCGAACTCGGGGCCGGCAGCTGCACCCCTGCTCGCGGCGACCGGTGTGGAGAGTCCCGTGCCCAGGAGCCCGGCACTCAGGACGCAGA
>JALHSW010000241.1 GCA_022865365.1 Acidimicrobiia bacterium
CCCCGCGCGTTCACGATCGCCGGGCTGTTCTTCTCGGAGCACGAGGTGCGCGACTACGACGAAGCCAAGGCGTCCGACGCGGATCTCTTCGCGCGCTTCTTTCACGGGATGCTCGACCGCGGGATCTTTCTCGCGCCGAGCGCCTACGAGTCGATGTTCCCGAGCCTGGCCCACACCGACGCCGACATCGATCGCACGATCGCCGCCGCCGCCGACGTTCTTGCGTCAGTTGTAGGCGCATAGCGCCCACAACTGACGCAAGAACGGTTAGGGAAGGAGGAGGCGGGCCATCTCGCCGGCCCACGACGTCGCGTCGAATCCGTCGCGTTGGATCCGGGCGTCGAGGTCGTGGACTGCGGGGTGCGTCCCGACGACGGCTGCGAGCTGGACCGCGGTGCGGGGACTGCCGTGCATCCCGGGCTCGGCGTCGATCCCGTCGAAGCAGAGCCAGCGTCCGGGTTCACCCCACACCACATGCACGCCCGGAGCCGCGGTGGTGGAGCCGGCGAGGTCGTCGACGCCGCCGAGGAGCCCGTCGAGGTCGGGGTGCTCGCCGTACACGAGTGCCGCGCTGCCTTCGGGAAACCACGTCAAGCCGGTCCCCTCGAGAACAGGGGTGAGATCGATCGGTGCGGCGACCTCGACCGCCTCGACCGCGTGGTCGCTGACGATCATCACGACCGTGTCGCGGCCGCGCGCCTCGACCGCGTCGCGCACGGCGCCGAGTCGGGCGTCGGTTGCGAGGTAGACCGCACGCGCGGCATCGGACGTGGGGCCGTGCACGTGCCCGGCCGTGTCCGGCGCGTTGAGCTGGCCCACGACAAGATCGACGTTCGACGCGACCGCGTCGAGGAGGACCGGCAACGTCTCGTCGTCGTGGAGGTAGCCGTGCTCGTCGGTTCCGGCGCCGTCGGGAACCCGCCCGTCGGGGGGCCAGTGCGACCCGGCGCCCGTACCGCCCATCACCCCGACCAGCTCCTGATCACCCACGACGAGCGTGCTCGTGAGCCCGGCCGCCGTCACGCGGTCGAAGATCGTCGGGACGTGGAGACCGATCTTGCGGGCGTGCCGGAACCGGCCGTCGTCACAGAGCACGTGGTTGCCGACGATGCCGTGCTCGGCCGGCGCGACACCGGTCACGAACGTCGCGTGGTTCGGATAGGTGGTGGCGGGCAGGACCGCGGCGACGGTGTGCGGTGTCGTGCCCGACGCGGTGCACCAAGCGTCGAGCACCGGGGTCACGTCGTCGGAGACGACGGGCGCCGGCATGCCGTCGAGGACGAGGAACACCACACGGACGCGATCGTCGGGCACCGGGCCGAGCCTACGACGGGACGCGAGTGGTGCCGCCCACCCCGGTGGCGGGCCCGCTACTCGGTGGTAGCGGTTCCCTCGCGGCGGCGGCGAACGCGGTCCATGAAGAACAGCGCAGCCCAGATCAGCATCACGAGCAGCGCCATGAGCACGAACGCGAGGCCGCCGGATCCGTCGCCTTGCTTGCCGGCGTCGACGAGCTGCTGCGCTCCCGCCGGGGAGGCGATGGCCGCGAGCGCCGCGACGCCGAGCGCTGCGCCGAGCACGAGCTTGCGAGTCATACGCATCGTGTTGCTCCTCACGCGTTCGCCGGGACCGGCGTCGCGCCGTCCTCGGTGGGCTCGGTCTGTTGCTTCGCGGCTCGCTCGTCCTTCTCACGCCAGTGCAGGAGCAGCAGCCCGAGGCCGAACAGCAGGATCGAGGAGATCCACGCCACGATCGCGGGCACCCGCAGCGACCCGAGGTCGCGCTTGAGGACGATGAATCCACTCTTGTCGGAGCCTTCCTTGCATTCCGGTGCCGGGGGTGCGACACCGAAGGGCACGAGCGGTTGACCGTTCTCGTCGACGAGGGTGCTCGTGTCGATGACCTCGCAGAACTCGATCACCGCGAGCTTCGGGGTGTGCGTGACCTCGAAGTCGAGCGGGTTGGGGTTGCTGCCACCGATCTCGTAGGTGTTGAGCACCTTGTACTCGGTGACCGCCTGGAACCGGGCGAAGGCCTGCTGGGTCACCTGCGCTTCGCTGGGGAGCGCTTCCACGGCGATGAGGTTCTCGTCGGCGGAGGCCTTCACGTTCGACGCCTCGATCGTGTCGACCTTGCGCCCCTCGGCCTCGATGTTGCGCACCTCTTCGGTCTTGGCCTTCGCGAGGTTCTTGGTTACCTCCACGGCCTTCCATGCCGGGATGCGACCCTTGAGCGTGTTGAGCGGCGACGCGGTCACGATCCACAGCGACGAGAGGATGACCATGAAGCCCATGAACGCGGTGAAGGCGATCAGGAAGCCGAGGCGCGACCCGAGGTTGGTCGAGAGCAGGAGGTACAGGGACCCGGCGAACAGCAGGAGCGCGAAGACGACGACGAGGATCCCGAGGATCGTCGGGTACCAGATGCTCTTCTCGATCACCTCGCTGGCGAGGACGGGCAGGCTCACGGCGTCGGTCCCTTTCCGCGCTAGAGGCTTCGCTCGTACTTGACGATCGCCTTGATCTCGGCTTCGTCGAGCTGGCTGGCGAAGTGGGGCATGCGACCCGAGGAGATCCCGCGGACGCCGTACTGTTCGTTGGCCGGGACGCCGAGCGCGACCCAATTGAACTGCTCCTCGACGCCCGCCTTCCCGGGGAACTGCAGCTTGGTGGAGCTACCGGTGAGGTTGGGGCCGTAGGCACCGCTGCCCTGCGGGGGCGGGGGCGGGACCTTGAGGGCCGTCGGGTCGTAGTACGACCAGCGTTTCGTATGGCACCGGGCGCAGTTGAGGCGGAACAGGATCGCCCCGTCCGACAGGTCCTGCACCTCGGCGTCGTACGCCACCGCCGCGTCCAGCTGTGCCGCGGCGGTCGCCACCGCGACCTCGGCCTGGGCCAGCCCGGTGGGAGTCGTCGTCGGATCGGCCTGGGCCTTCGCGAGTTCGTCCTGGGCCTTGGTGAGCGCGTCCTCCTGCTGGCTGACGAGCTGCTTCCCACCGGTGCGGTACTCGCCGACGGCTTCCTTCGAGATCGACTTGGCCTGAGCGGAGGGGATCTGCAGGGTCGCGAGGTAGTTGACGAGGTCGTCGATGCTCTGCTCGTTCAGCACACCCTTCCCGCTCACGATGCCCCAGGCAACCATCGGCGTGCCCGGACGTCCGTAGTTCAAGATGTGTTTCACCTGACTTCGCGTGAATCGCAGAAGCACGGTGTTGAGCGCGGGTGCCTGCCAGGAGACCGGTTGGGCGAGGCATGCGGGAACGTCCGGGTTGCCCTGGTTCTGCTCCTTGATGCAGAGGTCGCTCTCGGGTTGGACGACGTACGGCGCCGCGCCCCCCTCGGCCTTGGTGCCGTGGCAGTTGGCGCAGAGCAGCGACTTGGTCGAGACATACGCCGGGCTCTGGCTGTTGGCGAAGAGGATCGCACCCCGCTCCTCGGAGTCGGCAAGGAACCGGTCCTGCATGACCACCTGACGGCTCGGCTCCACGAGGAAGTAGACGGGGAGTGCGATCGCGACCACGAGCACGAACAGCAGCGACCAGCCGAGCACGCGCTCGAGCCGACGACCCTCGAGGTCCTCGTCCTCGAGGAACTTCGCGAGGTTGGCCGGGGTCGGCTCCTTCTCGCGCTTGAGGCTGAAGACGCGCCACAGGATCACCCCGGCGATGACCGCCAGGGCAACGATGTTCAGCACGATCAACGTGGTGCGGAAGGTCACGGGTCGGTTGCTCCTACTGTCCGGTCGCGGGCTTGGGTCGGGCCGATGCGGTGTTGGGTGCGCTCAGACGCACGGCGCCCCTTCTTGGCCTTGGCCGGTGGTGTCGGTGCCGATCGGCGGGCCCTGGATCGCGCCTGCGGTCTTGTCGACGACGATCGAGCCGCCCGAGACGGCGAGGGGGAAGCGGTCCATGCCGCGGGGGGCCGGTCCGCCGCGCTTCTCGCCGACCCGGTTGTACTTCGAACCGTGGCAGGGGCACTCGAACCATTGCGACGTCTGGCACCACGGGACACGACAACCCAGATGCGGGCACTTCTGGTACAGCGCGACGTAGCCCTGGGCCATGCCCGCGGTGATCGTCGACGGGTAGATCTTCGCGGCTTTCTTCACGTCCTGCTTGGGGTAGGGCTGGATGTAGACCTGCGCCGTCGCGTTGTAGTACGGCTGCTTCTTGTCGAGGTCCTCCTGGATGAGATCGACGGTCCCGACGTTGATCTTCCCGCTCGTCCCGCCGGCACCCGAGGGCCACAAGAACGCCAGCGCGGCCCCGCCGAAGCCGGCCACGGCGAGCGAGAGGCCGGTGAGGATGCCCCGGTTGAAGAACTGGCGACGGGTGACGCCGAGCTCGTCCTCGTCGACCGGCTCGTAGCGCACCGGCGCCCGGTCGCCCGAAGGCACGGGCACGCTGCTCCCGGTGCCGATCGCGCGCCGCGACTCGTCGGCGCGGTCGCGCGCCTCGGCATCGACGTCGGCGCCGGTGCTCTCGCTCGCCTCCCCTTCGGAGGTGGGGACCGGCATCACTCCAGCCGGTGGCGTGGACGCGTCGGCCCGGCGGGTGTCGCGGCTGAGCCGTCCGGTGCCCGCGCGTCGACGGGCGGTGCCGAGGAGCACCACCGCCGCGAGTGCGAGCAGGACGACGACGCCGATGACGATCAGAGCCACATTCGCTCCTTACAGCTCGAAGAAGATGCCATCGTTCCAGGGGAACACGAAGTTGAACCCGGGTCCCCGGAAGAACGAGCCGATGATCACGAGTACGGACCACATCATGATGAAGATCGTGAAGATCGCGATCGCGAACTTCCGGTCGGTGGGCTTCACCGAAGGGTTCTTGTCGATGTAGGGCGAGACGGCGAGCAGTGCGAGCCCTATGCCCGGGATGGTCACCCCGGCGACCATCGGGTGGAACATCGTGAGCAGCTCCTGGAGGCCCAGGAAGTACCACGGCGCCTTCGACGGGTTCGGTGTCTTGTTGAAGTCGGCGAGCTCGAGCAACGGGGCTCGCACCAACGCCGAGAAGATCGTGGCCCCGGCGAGCAGGATCAGCATCGCGGCGAACTCGACCACGACGAGGTGCGGCCAGGTGTGCACCTTGTCCTGCGCCTCGGCGCGGGTCTGTTGGATCGATCCCGACTTGACCACCGTGAGGAGGCGCTGGGTGTGGCCACCGGGCCCGGTCGCCCCGGGAGTCGGGGGCGCGGCCACGGCGGTCGCGGTGCCGCCACCGCCGGATGCGGCCGTCGCGGCACCGGCGTCGCCACCGGCGAGCGCGGCTTTGCGCTTCTTCGAACGCTCGAGCAGATGCGCGGGGACTCCACCCGTGTCGCCGCCGCCGTCACTCCCGCCGCCGTCGCCACTTCCATCATCAGGAGACGAGCCGCCGTCTCCAGAGGAGCTGGGGCCGCCACCCGTGGCCGGCGGAGTGGTGTCACCCGCGCCGGCGCCTCCGCCCGCGTCGGGAGCAGGCGTGGCCTCGGCCGCGGGCGCTTCCTCCTCGCCGCCCTCTTCGCCTGTCGGGAGGCCGAGCGCCTTGCGACGCTCTTGTGAGCGCTTCAGCAGGTGTTCGGGGACTTCGGCCATGCGGAACCTTTCCGAAGCTTCTACAGGGGACCGGAGATGCCGCCGTCCTTGCGGACGCGCCAGAAGTGCACCGCCATGAAGATGACGATGACGAACGGGAACAGCAGCACGTGCAGTACGTACCATCGCAGCAGCGTGTCGTTCCCGATCTCCTTGGAGCCGAGCAGCACGTACTTGACGCTCGACCCGAAGACCGGGGTGTACCCCATCATGTTCGTGCCGACGGTGACCGCCCACAACGCGAGCTGGTCCCACGGGAGCAGGTAGCCGGTGAACGAGAGCAGCAGCGTCAGCAGGAGCAGGATCACGCCGATGACCCAGTTGAACTCACGCGGCGCCTTGTAGGCGCCGTGATAGAAGACGCGGCACATGTGGAGGAACACCGTGAGCACCATGAGGTGCGCGGTCCACCGGTGCATGTTGCGCACCAGTGACCCGAAGGTGACGGCCGTCTCGAGGGTCTTGATGTCGTTCCAGGCCGACGCCGCGGTGGGCCGGTAGAAGAACATCCGAAAGATGCCGGTGACGGTGAGCAGGATGAAGAGGAAGAAGCTCAGGCCTCCGAGGCAGAGCGTGTACGAGACCTTCACCGCATGCCGCTTCACCTTCACCGGGTGCAGGTGGTACAGCACGTTGTTCATGATCACGTAGGACCGGTTGCGGGGACTGTCGGTGTAGCCGCGCCGGTAGACCGAACCGGGCCGGAA
>JALHSW010000242.1 GCA_022865365.1 Acidimicrobiia bacterium
ACTGGATGCGGCGGCAGCGCAAGCTACACACACTCGCTAGAGGACGCGATCGACGGGATCCACCACCGCATCGGCCAGGGCGTTTGCAAGGGCTTCGAGGTCGTGGCGCGAATGCGCGCGGACGCCGAGAAGCACGCCTGTGCGCAAGCGCGCCACGCCGCGAGCCTGGCGCGCGCGCAGGATCTGCTTGGGCGCTTGTATGGCGCAGATCCGAGCCGACTGGTCGAGCAGCTTGCAACGCACGTGGACCTTGTCGCGCTTGCCCGCGCGATCGAGGCCGCGGAGGAAGCGGCGTGATGCTAACCATCACCGACGCCGATCGCTCCCTCGCAGCCGAGCTGGGCCTCCTCCTGGTCCATCAGCCCGAGACCGCCGACGATCGGGCGCTCGCGGCAGATCCGCGCGCCACGCGCACGCCCGAAACCTGGTCGGTCAAAGTCGCGATCACCAAGCGCCCCGTGGGCCGCCTCCACTTCACGCCGGTCGACTGCCTCTACGCGAGCAAGTTCGTCACGGGCGTCAGTGGTATCGAGGAGACGGTCGCCGACGCGCTTCGCTGGATCGCGCCGATCGTTCGCCACGCGCGCACCGGCCAGTACGACGGCACCGAGACGATCATCCGCCGCTTCGGATCCGCCATCGAGCGCCCCCGCGCGATCACCGAATGCGGCGCCAAGGCGGCCGGCGCCGACTACAATCCGATCGCAGCCAAGAGCGCGATCGTCAACGGCGAGGCGGGTGAGATGTGTCCGGCGTGCAAGGCCAAGCTCGAAGCGCGCGGCGCGAGCGACGGATCGAACCTCTCCGAGCGCAGCGGCAGTGCATCGATCAAGCAGCGCGCCTTCATCCGCCGTCTGCTCGACGAAGCCGCGTGCTGCGGGTGCCCGTACCTCATCGACGCGCGCGCCATCAACCAGATGTCGAGCCGATCGGCGTCCGCGACGATCGACGCGCTGAAGTCACTCAAGGCGCGTGACTGGAAGGGCGACCTATGAGCACCACAACCACCGTCGACATCGTCATCCGTCTCCAGGTCGCGGGAACGCCCGCCGAGGTCGCGCGCTACCGCGCGGCGCTCGAAATACTCGCCGAGGTCATGGTCGTCCAGGCCGAAGATGGACTGTGGTCGGCCGGCTACGAAGACGGCGGTGACGAAGAGACGCCGAACGAATACGTCGCCGACATCGTCAATACCCGCGTGCAGACCATCCTGATCGAGGGCAGCGAGGCACTGACCAAGGAGATCCCGTAATGGCCTACATCGTAGTGAGTCACGGTTGCTGCCACTGCAAGGAGTGCTGGAACATCGCCGACGTTCCGCACGGAACGCGCGGCGTGATCTTCACGATCCGCACGACGGCCGACGACGGGTTTGAGTACCACGTGCTTCCCCAAGGCTTCGCCACCAAGGCCGCCGCCGAGGCCGCGTTCAAGGCAAGCAAGGAGTGCCAGCCGTGAGCGCGATCGCGGCACAAGACGCGTGGCGCGCGATCGCCGAGCACTACCATAAGCTCGCGGCGAAGCGATCCGGCGAAGGACCGAGCGTCCAGCTCGCGTGCCTCGTGCTCGCCGAATACTGCGCAGCGCTGTGGACGGGCAGTCGCGGGCCGAGCCTCGCGATGGTCGCCCTCGCGGAGCACATCGTCGGCGATCGCGTCGACGAGATCGTCGCCGCCGAGCTGACCAAGCTCGAAGCTGCGAAGAAAGAGGCGTCGTCGTGACGACCGCGTTTGTACCCAAGCACTATCCGCGCGCCAGGCTCGCCAGCGGGCGAGTGCTCTCCGATGCGCAGCAGCATCAATACGACGTCCTGCGCAGCGTCGGCGGCAAGCTCGTCAATAACCCGATCGGATGGTTCCGCCTCCTGTCCGACTCGCACCGCGAGCGGATCTACGGGCTCAGCACCACGGCAATGTGGAAGCTCGTCGATCTGGGCCTGGTCGTGTGCGCTGACGATCCGCAGCGGAGCGGCTACCTGTTCCTCTTGCCCGATCTGGCCAAGGACATCCCCCGTCCGCGCTACAGCCGGCAGGGTCAGATCGCCAAGGCGGCGCCATGACGCTGAGCCGCCCGCAGCTCGACGCGCTCCGCTACGCGAAGGGGCACATGATCTTCGCCGCCGACATCAACGGTGGCGACGGCAACCGGCGCCGCACACTGTTGTCGCTGCTCAAGATCGGCATGCTCGACTGGGATCCGATCTGTCACGGACGGCTCGTCCTAACCGCCGCGGGAGAAGAGCAACTCACGAAGGACCGCGACCGCAAGCATGACGCGAGAGCCAAGCTCGGCGCGATCAGTCGTCCGCCAGATCCGCCGCGTGCGGCTGTCCCCGAGCCGCGCTGGTGGTGGAACGGCCTGTGTCCGGCGGGCACGCATGGCCTTGACTTCGAGGGTCAACGCTGCGACCTCTGTCCGCCCGAGGAGCGGCCATGAAAGCACTGACCAAGACACTCGCGGAAGCACTGCGCTCGCTGAGCGCTGGGCCGACGTGGACCATCACGATGGTCGACGACTACTAC
>JALHSW010000243.1 GCA_022865365.1 Acidimicrobiia bacterium
CAGCACCGGAAACGTGCGGCGCATCACGTTCGTCGACGGTGAGCCCCAGGCACCGGAGACGATGGCGAGCGGCCTCGCGTTCCCCGACGGCATAGGCATCTTCGTGCCGCCTCGCTCGTAGGCGCGGCCTAGCATCAGAGGCGTGACTCCTGCGGTCCAGGTCCTCGCGGTCGGAGCCGCCGCTCCGGCCTGGCGCCTCGACGCGGCCGAGGTCGGCGCGGCGTGGAACCGCGGCAGCCGTGGGCAGGCCGCGGTCTGCGCCCCCGACGAGGACGTCCTCACGCTCGCGGCCGAGGCTGCGAGCCGGGCGCTCGCGGCGTCGGGACTACAGACCGACATCGTCGACGGCCTGTGGTGGGGCACCACCCGCCCACCCTTCGCCGAGGGCCCGAGCCACGCGGTGCTCGCACGCGCGATCGGGCTGTCGCACCGCTCCGGTGGCGCGCTGTGCTCGGGATCGCCCCACGCGGGCATAGAGGCGCTCCTCGGCGCGGCCGATGCGATCGGCGCCGGCACGGCACGGGTCGCGGTCGTCGTCGTGTCCGACGCGCTCGTCCCCGGCAACGGCACACCCTTCGAGGCGCGCGCCGGAGCCGGCGCCGCTGCGGTGGTGCTCGTCTCGCACGGCGGGAACGCGATGCTCACCGAGCGAGTCACCCGCACCCAACCGTTCCTCGACCGCTATCGCGGCGACGGCGAAGCCGACACCCGCGACCTCTACGACCCCCGCCTGTTCCGCGAGGAGATCTTCCTCCCCGCGGTGCGTGAGCTCGGCGAGCAACTCGTCGCGCTCGCTGGCGCCGGCGCCGGGGACAAGATCCGCGCGTGGTCGCTCCCCGACCCCGACGGTCGCCTCGGCAGCACCATCGCCAAGGAGCTCGGCGTCACCACGAACGCGTCAGCCGCGGTGTACTCGGCGCTCGGCGACACCGGCGCGGCCGCGGCACTGCTCGGTGGCATCGGGGCGCTCGACACGGCCGGGAGCGTCGCCATCGTCGGCACCGGCGGTGGTCGCACTACCGGTGTGATTGTCAGCGTCAAGGATCCGGTACGCGGCGCCTCGACGATCGAAGGCGTGCTCGCCGGCGGCCGGCCTGCGACCTACGCCGAGGTGCTGCGCGCCCGAGGCCAGCTCGTGCCCTCGGGCGAGACGGTCCAGATGGGTGTCCCCCCGCAAAGCGCACAGTTCGTGCGCGGGGCCGACGAGATGCTGGGCCTGCTCGGTGCGCGGTGCGTCGACTGCGGGACGATCAACACGCCTCCGTCGATCCACCCGCACTGCATCTCCTGCGGGAGCGCGAAGTTCGTGCTCGAGCCGCTCGCCCGCCACGGTCGCGTCCACACGTTCGTCGTGAACCAGACGATGCCCGCGCCCTTCGTCGCCCCGCTCCCGATCGCGGTGGTCGACCTCGACGACGGTGCACGCGTGATGCTGCAAGGCATCGGCGACGGCAGCGACATCTCGATCGGGACCGAGGTCGAGCTGGTGCTCCGGCGCTACGCGCACGAGCGCGGCGTTCCCGTCTACGGCTACAAGGTGCGTCCGATGGAGCGGCCATGAGAAGGCAGTCGGAATGAGCTGGAACCGCGTCGCCGTCGTCGGCGCCGGGATCATCAAGTTCGGCGAGCTGTTCGAGCAGAGCTACGAGCAGATGGCCGCCGGTGCGTTCGCCGCCGCCCTCGACAGCGTCGACGAGGGCTTCGAGCCCACTCAGGTCGAGGCTGCGTTCGTGGCGACCCAGCGGGGCACGCTCTGGGGCCAGGAAGGCATCGGCGGCAACACCATCCCCACCGCGATCGGTCTCGCGGGGATCCCGTGCACGCGCATCGAGAACGCGTGCCCATCAGGGTCCGACGCGTTCCGTGTGGGGGCCATGGCCGTCGCGAGCGGTGTCCACGACGTCGTGCTCGTGATCGGCGTCGAGAAGATGCGCGACAAGTCGGCCGACGAGGGGCTGCTGGCGCGGGCCGCCGCCGGCCACCCGATCTTCACCCGCGGCGAGACGGCACCCGTGCTCTTCGCCCCGTTCGCGACGCGTCACATGCACGAGTTCGGGACGACCCGCGAGATGCTGGCCTCGGTGGCGGTGAAGAATCACCACAACGGCTCGCTCGACCCGTACGCCCACTTCCAGAACGAGATCACGATCGACGACGTGCTGAACTCCCCCGCGGTGTGCGCGCCGCTGCACCTCCTCGACTGCTGCCCGCAGACCGATGGGGCCGCGGCCGTGCTGCTGGTGAGTGCCGAGGCCGCCGAGCGCTACACGAAGAAGCCCGTCTACGTGGCCGGCTTCGGCGTCGCGACCGATCACCCGTACCTGCACGAGAAGACGAGCTTCACCGGCTTGAAGGCCACACAGCTCGCAGCCGAGCGGGCCTACGCGATGGCGGGGATCGAGCCCGACCTCATCGACTGCGCCGAGGTGCACGACTGCTTCACGATCACCGAGATCCTCGACATCGAAGACCTCGGGTTCGTCGACAAGGGCAAAGGTGGCGTTGCATCGCTCGAGGGCGACACGTCGCTCACCGGGCGGATCCCGATCAACACCTCGGGTGGGCTGCTCGCCAAGGGCCACCCCATCGGCGCGACCGGCGTGGCGCAGATCGTCGAGTGCTGGTGGCAGCTGCGCGGCGACGCCGACGAGCGCCAGGTCGAGACCCCCAACGGCTACGCGCTCCAGCACAACGTGGGTGGGCGCGGTTCGGGCGTGTCGGTGATCAACATCCTCACCAACAACGCCTCGTGACCCGCCCCGCATGACCAGAAGCGGCACATGATCAGATACGAAGTCGGCAACGACCAGATCGGACGCATCACGCTCGATCGCCCCGAGGCGAAGAACGCGCTCACCATCGAGATGCGCGACGCGATCGTCGACGCGGTCCGCTCTGCTCGCGGCGACGCGAAGGTGCGCGCGCTGCTCATCACCGGTGCCGGGGACGCGTTCTGCGCGGGCATGGATCTCTCTGCCTCGACCGTCGCGAAGGCGTCGGAACCCGGGTACGAGACGCGCAGCACGTCCGAGGCCTTGCGCGTGGG
>JALHSW010000244.1 GCA_022865365.1 Acidimicrobiia bacterium
CGGCGCCGGTCGTCACCGCGGCCGGCGACATGATCACGCTTCCGTGCTTGTTCCTCGCGACGTTCCTCATCACCGACGTGTCATCGGAGGCGACTACCGTGTGCGCGGTCGTCGCCGCGCTCATCGGGCTGGGCGCGCTCGCGTCGAGTCTGCGGAGCCACCTTCCGGTGTTGCGCCGGATCGTGCGGGAGTCGATCCCGATCCTGCTCGCGGCAGGGACGCTCAGCACGCTGGCCGGCGTCACGATCCAGTCGCGGCTCACGTCGCTCGCCGCGGACCCGGCGCTGCTGATCGTGGTGCCGCCCCTGCTGTCGCTCTCGGGGTCGCTCGCAGGGATCCTCTCGGCGCGTGTTTCGACGAAGCTCCACCTCGGGCTCGTCGACCCGTCGCGCTTCTCGATCCGTTCCGTCTCGGCCGACGTGACGCTCGTGTATGTGATCGGGATCCCGATCTTCCTCGTCCTCGGCATCGCGGCGGACGCGCTCGCGTTCGTGGCCGGGTTGGGGAGTCCCGGCGTGCTGGAGCTGATCGAGCTGCTCCTGCTCGCAGGTGTGCTCGCGACCACGCTCGCGGCGCTTGTGGGCTACCTCGGCGCGGTCGTGACGTACCGACTCGGGTGGGACCCCGACAACAACGGCATCCCGATGGTGTCGTCGGCGTCGGACTTCCTGGGCGCCGTCGCGCTCATGGTGTCGCTCGCGGTGCTCGGGTTGACATGACGTATCCTGAACGACGAACGAGGATGTGATGGACGACAAGCCCCCACGGAATCTGAAAGCCATGCTCTCGGAGAGCAAGGACACCTCCGAGCTCATGGTCGACTTGGCGTACGCCGCACTGTTCTTCGCCGACGAGCACATGGCGGCCGAGGTGCTCGAGCTCGAGGAGCGCCTCAACGGCCTCGTGCACGAGATGCGCGAGGTCTGCGTACTCGCGGCGCGCTCACCGCGCGACGCCGAGCAGATGTCGAGCGTGCTGCACGTCGTCTCGGCGATCGAGCGCATGGCCAATGCGGCAGTCGATGTGTCGCGGATCGTCACGCACCACCTCGGCATCCCGGCGTCACTCGTAGCCGATCTGGCTGCAGCCGAAGAGGTGTCGCACCGCGTGCGGGTGCGTCCGGAGTCCGCACTTGCGCACCGATCGCTCGCAGACGTCGAGCTCCCCGTCGAGGTCGGGATGCGGGTGGTTGCGATCCGGCGTGGCAAGGAATGGATCATCGACCCCGACGGTGACGAGACGATGATGCCAGAGGACGTGCTCATCCTGCGCGGGCCACCTGCGGGCATCAACGAGCTCCGCGAGCTCGCCGGCGCTCCCGAGTGGCGCCCGCCGACCGTGGTCGAGGATCCGGCGATCACCGACCTCGATCGTGCCGTCGACGTGCTCGTCGAGATGAAGAACGTCTCCGAAGTCGCGATCGGTCTGGCCTACTCTGCCCTGCTGTTCAACGATCAGAGCCTCGCGGCCGAGGTCAATCACCTCGAGGACCGACTCGACGAGATGCGTGAGCGGCTCGAGGTGTGGGTCTTGCGTTCCGCGGCCGACGAGGTCGATCCGTCGCCCCTCCGAGGCCTGCTGCACCTCGGTGCCGCCGCGGAGGAGCTGGGAGACGCCGCACAGCAGATGGTGTGGCTCGTGGAGGAGCAGGAGGAGATGCACCCGATCCTGCGGGTGGCGCTCGGCGAATCCGACGAGGTCATCACCCGGGTGCCGGTCGCTCCGGGCTCGGTGCTCGACGGCGTCTCCCTGGCCGAGGCCCGCCTCGAGGTCGAGACGGGCTTCTACCTGCTCGCGATCCGGCGCGCCGGGCGGTACGTGTATCGCCCGCGCGGTCATGTGCGCCTCGCGGCCGGTGACGAGCTGATCGCGAGCGGCCCCGACGAGGGCCAACCCGTGCTTGCCGAACGCTGCGGCTACCGGTTGCTCGAGGACGACGCCACCGGCGAGATCGAGCTCGTCCCGGCTTCATCCTGATCGGCACGCGTACCGCGTGGTAACGGGTGGACAATCCCTCGTCGGGTGCGGGCTACGTTGCCCCCCGTGACGTCGACGACTCCTGCGACGGGGCTGACCGCCGAAGCCGTGCGCGACCGCGTCGGGCGTGGGCTGACCAACGACGCGGGAGAGCGGACCAGCCGGACGTACCGCGAGATCATCAGGGCCAACGTCCTCACCCGGTTCAACGCGATCCTGGGGACGATGCTCGCGGTCATCCTGGTCGTCGGTCCGATCCAGGACGCGACGTTCGGGCTCATCCTCGTGGCGAACGCGCTGATCGGCATCGTGCAGGAGATCCGGGCGAAGCACACCCTCGATCGGCTCGCGGTGCTCAGCGCGCCGCGGGCGCGGGTGGTTCGCGACGGAGCCCTCGAGGAGATCGCGGTCGAGGGCGTCGTCCTCGACGACCTGCTCGAGCTGCGTGCCGGCGACCAGGTGCCGGCCGACGGTGTGGTGTGCGCGGTGGATGGGCTCGAGATCGACGAGTCGCTCCTCACCGGCGAAGCCGACCCCATCGACAAGGCGGTCGACACCGAGGTGCTGTCGGGCAGCATCGTCGTGGCCGGCTCGGGCCGGTTCCAGGCGACGCGGGTGGGCCCCGATGCCTACGCGCGCAAGCTCGCGTCCGAGGCTCGCCGCTTCACGTTGGTGCAGTCCGAGCTGATGGACGGCATCAACACGCTCCTGCGCTGGATCCAGTACGCGCTCTTCCCGGTCTCGGCCCTGCTGCTCTGGCGCCAGCTCGCGAGCAACCCGGTGAACGAGGCTCTGGTGGGCGTCGTGGCGGCCGTCGTCGGGATGGTGCCCGAAGGACTCGTGCTCCTGACGAGTCTGGCGTTCGGGATCGCCGCGGTCTCGCTCGCTCGCCGCAACGTGCTCGTGCAGGAGCTCCCTGCGGTGGAGGTCCTCGCTCGGGTGGACGTCGTGTGTCTCGACAAGACGGGAACGCTCACCGAGGGAGACGTGGCGTTCGATCGCATCGACTTGCTCGACGGGGCCGACGAACGGGACGTGCGGTCGGCGCTCGGTGCGCTCGCCGACGACGAGAACCGCAATGCCACGCTCGCCGCCATCGGTCAGGCCTGCCCCGCGCCGGGATGGGAGCGCACCGGGGCCATCCCGTTCTCCTCGGGGCGCAAGTGGAGCGGTGCGAGCTTCGCCGGACACCGATCATGGGTCATCGGCGCTCCGGAGATGATCCTCGCCGATGCCCCCGACGGTCCGGTTCGCCGACAGGCCGACGAGCTGGCCGCCACGGGAAGCCGGGTGCTGCTGCTCGGATGTGCCGACGCGCCACTCGAGGGGGAGGTGCTCCCGCCCGGCCTCACCCCGGCTGCGCTCGTGCTGCTGGAGGAGAAGATCCGACCCGACGCAACCGATACCCTGGCGTACTTCACGGACCAGGGCGTCGCGCTCAAGGTGATCTCGGGAGACAACCCGCGCACGGTCGGCGCGGTCGCTCGCCGCGTGGGGCTCCCGGGCGCCGGGGCCGCGATCGACGCCCGCGAGCTGCCCGAGGACCAGGACGCCCTGGCCGAGGTCCTCGAGCACAACGCGGTCTTCGGTCGGGTCACGCCGCACCAGAAGCGGGCCATGGTGACGGCCCTGCAGTCCCGCGGGCACGTCGTGGCGATGACTGGCGACGGCGTGAACGATGCGCTCGCGCTCAAGGACGCCGACATCGGGGTCGCGATGGGCTCCGGCGCTGCGGCCACGCGTGCCGTGGCGCAGCTCGTGCTGCTCGACGGGAAGTTCGCGACGATGCCCGGGGTCGTGGCCGAAGGGCGCCGCGTGATCGCGAACATCGAGCGGTCGGCGAACCTGTTCGTGACCAAGACGGTGTACGCGGTGCTCCTCGCCGTTGCCGTCGTCCTGACCGGCATCCGGTATCCGTTCCTCCCGCGCCACCTGACGATCGTGAGTACGTTCACGATCGGCATCCCCGGCTTCGTGCTCGCGCTCGCGCCGAACACGCGTCGGTACGTCCCCGGCTTTCTCGACCGGGTGCTGCGCTTCTGCATCCCCGCCGGTGTGGTCGCCGGTCTGGCCTCGTTGGTGACGTACTGGTTCACCCGGTTCGAGGAGGACCTGTCGCTCAAGGAGTCCCGAACGACCACGGCGCTGGTGCTCATCGTGATCGGTCTGTGGGTGCTCGTGATCCTGGCGAGGCCGTTCAACTGGTGGAAGGCGCTCCTCGTGGGTTCGATGGCCGGGAGCGTCGCGCTCATCCTGCTCATCGAGCCGCTCAGCGAGTTCTACGCGCTCGAGCTCCCCGACGCGCGCGTGTTCGGCCAGGCGATGTTGATTGCCGCGACGGGCATCCTCCTGCTCGAGATCGGGTGGCGGGCGTCACGCCGGATCGGGCGGCGCCGAGCTGGGACCGAGATCGCAGTCGAGGAAGCCGAGGAAGGCGCGGCCGCGCCCTGACGCCGCGGGGCTCAGGCGGCAGCGGTGATGAGCCCGTAGTGGCCGTCGTAGCGCCGATAGAGCACCTGGCCCCGGCCCGAGGCCGCGTCGCGGGAGAAGACGAAACGGTCGTCGGACAGGTCAAGCAGCTCGACGGCGTCCTCCAACGTCATTGTCGGGGCGTGGCGGGGGCTCAGGCTGATCGGGGCGACGGAGTCGATGACCCCATTCGGCTCGGAGCAGAGCAGCTCGTAGCCGGCACCGTCCGCGCGGGCCACGACGCAGTCGGCGCCGCTGCCGGCGTCCTGGAAGAGGTAGAACGCGTGGTCGAGGAGCTCGAGGTCGAGGACTGCCTCGTCGGGCGTCATCGGGGCGACGGCGAACGTCTTGTGTCGGACGACCTCCCGCTCGTCCGGCGGGCGCGGGTGGTAGTGCGGGCGATGCGCGGCCGGATCGCCGTGGTGCCACGACTGGTCGGCCCGATGGCGCAGACGGCGTGCCGCCGGCGCATCGGCGAGGCGCTCGAGGCGCTGACGAAGCCGGGCCTCGACGAGGTCGACCGCGGCGAACATCGTGGCCGCCGCGACGTGGGCGCGTACGAGACGCCCGTTGACGTCGAGCTCGGCCTTCACGATCGCCGGACGCTCACGGGCCGGGTCGGTCTCGGACACGAGATCGGCCTTGGCGAAGAGCACCGGGCCGGGAGCGATCCGGAGCAGGTGGGTGATCTTGCGAGACGCGTACGCGCGCTCTGCCCTCGTTACCGGTCCGGTCGCGTGCACGGTGACCTCGGGGCGCGTGGCCTCCATCATTCTTCCAGCCTCCTCTTCGACGCCAGACGGCTGCTGGCGTCTCTCGCTCTCCTCATGGGGTGATCGTCGGGCCGTTCGCTCCGGCGGGCAAGGGCCAGAGGTCACTCAAACAGGGCCACTCGGTCCTGGGGCGGGCGCCTACCCATGGCGTACGGTCGCCCTGGTGATGTCGACGGAGTCGTCCTCGGGGGCGACGGGCGCAGCAGGGCTCTCGACCGCCGAGGCCGCCACCCGCCTCGAGCGCGACGGTCTCAACATCCTGCCCGTCCCCGCTCCCACCCCGGCGTGGCGGCAGTTCGCGGGCGAGCTGTTCCACTTCTTCGCGCTGCTCTTCTGGGTGGCCGGGGCCCTGGCCTTCGTCGCGGGGCTGCCGCAGCTCGGCGTCGCCGTGTTCATCGTCATCCTGCTCAACGCGGTATTCGCCTTCGCGCAGCAGCAGCGGGCCCAGCGGGCCGCCGAGCGCCTTCGGGACCTGTTGCCGCGTCGGGCCACCGTCGTGCGTGACGGTCGGCCGGTCGAGATTCCCGCCGAGGAGCTCGTCGTGGGCGACCTGGTAGCGCTCGAGGGCGGTGACCGTGTCTCGGCGGATCTCGCGCTCACGGTCGTGCACGCCCTGACCGTGGATACCTCGATGCTCACCGGAGAGAGCGCCCCGACCCGACCCGAACCGGGCGACCCGCTGTACGCCGGTTGCTTCGCGGTCGAAGGGCAAGCCCGAGCGGTCGTCACGGCCACGGCCGGCGCGACGCGCCTGGCGGAGATCGCCAGTCTGACCCACACACAGCATCCGCACCACACCCCGATTCGCAAGGAGCTCGATCGCGTCTCACGCTTGATCGCGGCGGTCGCGATCACGGTCGGCGTGGGGTTCTTCGGCGTCGCCCTGCTCGTAGGTACGCCCGCGTCGGACGGTTTCCTGTTCGCGGTCGGCGTCACGGTCGCGGTCGTGCCCGAAGGCCTGCTGCCCACGGTCACGCTCGCCCTCGCGATCGGCGCCCAACGGATGGCAGCTCGTCGGGCGTTGGCCCGGAACCTGGAGGCGGTCGAGACCCTCGGGTCCACCACCTTCATCTGCACCGACAAGACCGGGACCCTCACGCGCAACGAGATGGCGGTCGTGGAGGTCTGGACGCCGCGAGGATCCGCACACGTCGTCGGGACCGGGTACGAGCCGACCGGGACGATCGACGTCACCGATCCCGTGCTCCTCGAGGACCTGAGCGAGATCGCACGCGTCGCGACTCGGTGCTCGACGGGGCGGGTGGTCGAAGAGGACGGCGCGTGGGTGCCACTCGGGGACCCGATGGAAGCGGCGCTCGACGTGCTGGCTCGCCGGACCGGGGTGAACGTCGAACGCGACGCCGCGGTCCATGTCGAGACCCGACGCTTCCCGTTCGACCCGCGCCGCCGGCGGATGTCCGTGGTCGCCGGCGGCGTCGTCCTCGTGAAGGGTGCGCCCGACGCCGTGCTGCCGCGTTGCGTCGTGCCACCGGGTGCCACGGACGCGCTCGAAGGGCTCGCCAGCCGCGGGTTGCGGGTGTTGGCCGTGGCCCGGCGGGCCGTTGGCGCGACCCTGCCCGGCTCGGCGGACGCCGCGGAGCAGGATCTCGACCTGCTCGGACTCGTCGCACTGCATGACCCGCCGCGCGAGAGCGCAGCGTTCGCGATCGCCGAGTGTCGTCGGGCCGGGGTCAAGGTCGCGATGGTCACGGGCGATCACCCGTCGACGGCCCGCGCGATCGCGGAGGAGGTGGGGCTCGCAGGATCCGACGGCCTGGTCGTCGTGGGCCATGACCTCCCCGACGACGAAGCACTGCTCGGCGCGCTCGTCGATCGTGACGGGGTCGTCGTCGCGCGGGTGTCACCCGAGGACAAGCTGCGGATCGCCCGTGCGTTGCGGGCGCGAGGGAACACGGTCGCGATGACCGGCGACGGCGTGAACGACGCCCCCGCGCTCCACGAGGCGGACATCGGTGTCGCGATGGGTCGGTCGGGCACCGATGTCGCCCGTGAGGCAGCCGACCTCGTGCTCCTCGACGACGACTTCGCGACGGTCGTCGCCGCGATCGAACAGGGGCGATCGACGTTCTCGAACATCCGCCGATTCCTGACCTACCACCTCACCGACAACGTTGCCGAGCTCACGCCGTTCGTGGTCTGGGCGCTCTCGGGAGGCAGGTTCCCGCTCGCGATCGGTGTGCTCCAGGTGCTCGCGCTCGACATCGTTACCGACATCCTCCCGGCGCTCGCGCTCGGCGCAGAGCCGCCCGGTGCGCATCTCCTCGAAGGACCGCCCATCCGACGGCACCTGCTCGACCGGGGGCTGTTCGTCCGGGCGTTCGGGGTCCTCGGGCCGGTCGAGGCCTTCATCTCGCTGCTCGCGTTCGTGATGACGTTCTTCGCCGAGGGGTGGCGTCCCGGGGAGTCGTTCCCCACCGGCCCGACGTTGCTCGCGGCGTCGGGTGCGGCGTTCACCGCCATCGTGCTCGGGCAGGCCGCGAACGCCTTTGCCTGTCGCAGCACCGTGCTGCCGCCCTGGCGCATCGGCTGGACGACGAACCGTCTGCTGCTGTGGGCCGTCGCCGCCGAGCTCGCGATGCTCCTCGGCTTCCTCTACTTCCCGCCGCTCGCGGACTTGCTCGGGCAGGCGCCGCCATCGTGGGCCGGGTTCGGCGTCGCGTTGCTCGCGATGCCGGCGGTGCTCGCGGCCGATGCCACCCAGAAGGCCCGGCTCCGCCGGCGGTGGTCGCTCCCGCAGGAGCGCACCGCGAGGAGTGCGGCGTCGCTCAGACCGAAGTCCCGATGAGGTTGCCGACGAGCGCGGTGATCGCCATCGCGGCGCCGCCGCCGACGAGCACCCGGAGCGCGGCGCGCGGGACGGGGGCCCCACCGAGGCGGCCGCCGACCGCACCGGTGATAGCGAGGACCACGAGTGCCGCGATCGCGATGACCGCGATCGGGTCGATCCCACCCGCGACGGCCAGCGCGAGCAGCGGGATGGCGGCACCGAGGCCGAAGCTGATGACCGAGACGAAGGCGGCTTGCCACGGTCGAGCCTTGGTGGCGTGGGTGATGCCGAGCTCGTCGCGCAGGTGCGCCCCGAGTGGATCGGCGGCGGTGAGCTGCTCGGCGACCGAGCGGGCGAGCACCGGCTCGAGGCCTCGCTGCACGTAGATGTGGGTGAGCTCGTTGAGCTCGGAGTCTGGTGACTTCTGGAGCTCGGCCTCCTCCTTGCGGATGTCGGCGTTCTCGGTGTCGCGCTGAGAGCTGACCGATACATACTCGCCGACGGCCATCGACATCGCCCCCGCGGCCAAGCCGGCGAGGCCCGCGACCGCGATCGCGCTGGTCGACGCGCTGGATGCGGCGACACCGATCATGAGGCTGGCCGTCGAGACGATGCCGTCGTTCGCGCCGAGCACCGCGGCACGCAGCCAACCGATGCGCTCGAAACGATGGCGCTCGCGATGGGGGAGCATCAGAGCCACTTCCTTCGTCGGAAGAACGCGTACATCGGTGCGCAGAGCACGAAGATCACCCCGACGATGATCAGGAAACCCTGGCGCCACGTCAGCTCGGGCGCGTCCTGGAAGTTCATGCCGAGCACGCCGGTGACCAGGGTTGCGACCAGGAAGATCGCGCCCCAGGCCGCGATGCGCTGCTGGACGAGGCTCATGCGGTTCGACGCGAGCGCGAGCTCGGCGTCGCGCAGACTGGTGAGGACATCGCGCTGGCTCTCCACGAAGTCCGAGACGCGGAGCACGTGGTCGGCGACGTCCTGGAAGTGCACGATTGCTATGTCATCGATGCAGGGGACCTCGCGCCGGACGATCTCCGAGACGACGTCGCGCAGGGGCACTGCGGCGCGCCGGAAGCGCACCAATGCCTTCCCGAGCGCGAACAGCTCCATGGGGCGCATCGCGCGCTCACGACCGCGATCGGCGTCGTCGGCGAGCACCGCCTCTTCGACGTCGTCGAGGCGCTCGTCGACCTGCTCGGTGACCGTGAAATAGCGATCTACGACGGTGTCGAGCAGGGCCCACAGCAGCAGTCCGACGTGGGCCTCGTTGTGCTGAGAACGCTGGAGCTCGAACGTGCGCCGGACGTGCTCGATCGGGAACTGCCCGGGGTCACCGTCTTCGGGTGCCTGGTGCACCGAGAGCAGCCACCCCGCGCCGAAGACGATGTCGATCTCGCGGGCGCGCATCCCCGAGTCGTGCAGCACGCAGTCGTACACCGCGACGTGGAAGTGATCGCTGTAGTGGGCGAGCTTGGTGCGCTGGCCCGCCTTCGCGACGTCCTCCTGGGCGAACTCGTTGATGTCGAGCTGCGCCATGAGCGCTGCGAGCTCGGCAGAGTCGGGTTGCTCGCAGTCGATCCAGACGAGCCCGGTCTCGGCGTCGATGGCATCGGCCACTGCGTCGATCGCAACCGGGGTCGGTGTGCGCTTCGTGTGTTCGTAGCGCGAGACGCTGATCATCGACGTGAGCCTACGAGAGTCGCGGCGGGTACGATCCACCCTGCTGGGCCACCCGACTCATCCCACCCGACCGAAACCCTGCGACCGGAAGAGGACCTGCACATGGCCGTCCAAGCCGACGAGCTGACTGCCGAGCAGCTGCGCGACCAGACGCTCGCGTGGCTTCGTGAGCATCTTCCGGCCGGCTGGATGGATGCGCTCGACGCGGGCGACATCACCACGTGGTCGAAGCTTCGCAGCGAGCTCGACTACGACGCGTGGTGCACGGTGCTCGGTGAGGCCGGGTATGCGACGCCGACGTGGCCCACGGAGTACGGAGCCGGACTCTCACTCTCACCGGGTCAGGCGAAGCATGTGAACGAGGTGCTGAACCAGTACCGCGTGCCCCGGCCCTTCAACCTCATCGGCATCGGCATGGGCGGCCCGACGCTCATCTCCTGGGGCACCGAGGAGCAGAAGCAGCGCCTGCTCCGTCCGATGGCCGCGAACCAGGAGATCTGGTGCCAGATGTTCTCGGAGCCCGGAGCCGGGTCCGATGTGGCCGGCCTCGCGACCCGCGCGACGCGTGACGGCGACGAGTGGGTGGTCACGGGCCAGAAGGTCTGGACGACGCTGGCGCACCTGTCGCGCTGGGGGATGCTCATCGCCCGCACCAATCCCGACGTGCCGAAGCACAAGGGTCTCACCTACTTCGTCATGGACATGCAGGCGCCAGGGGTCGAGGTGCGCCCGCTCGTGCAGATCACCGGCGACGCCGAGTTCAACGAAGTGTTCATGGAGGGTGTTCGCATCCCGGACTCGATGCGGATCGGTCCGGAAGGTGAGGGCTGGCGCGTCGCGATCACGACGCTGATGAACGAGCGCATCGCGCTGTCGGGCGCCGGTTCGCTGTCCGGCGATGCCGCCGGTGGGAGCCCAGCCGAGAAGCTGATCGCGCGTCACAGCCCGGTGCCGGATCCACTCGACCGCCAGCGCCTCGCGCAGCTCTACATCGAAGAGCGCCTCATCCGGCTGAACAACCAACGCGCCGCAGCACGACGCAAGAGCGGGGGCGAGGCCGGGCCGGAGGGATCGATCACGAAGCTGATGCAGGCAGAGTTCAACCAGCGGCTCCAGATTCTCGCGATCGATCTCGAGGGTCCCGCCGGCATGGCGTGGGAGGGCGAGGGCTTCATCGAGCACGGCGTGATCGGATTCACGAGCTCCGGCGGTGAAACCAGTCGCGAGATCGTCCGGAGCTTCCTCCGCTCACAGGCGAACACGATCGAGGGCGGCACGTCGAACGTGATGCGCAACATCCTGGGCGAGCGCGTGCTCGGCCTCCCCAAGGAGCCCGACAACTCGCGTGACGCGGCCTGGAGGGACGTACCCCGGTCGGCATGAGGGTGGTCACGTGAATCGGGGGTTGCGGCGCTTCCTGCGCCGTCGTGGTGCGACCGACCTCGAGATCGAGAACGCCGCGAGCGGAAGGTACCTCTCGCTGCTCGTACTCGACCGCGAGGTCGCGCCCGGCGCACGCCGCTACGCGATCGCCGAGCTCGCGGCCCGTGGTGGGACCGATCTGAAGACGGCGCGTGCCATCTGGCGGGCCATCGGGTTCCCTGACCTGCCTGCTGAGCTGCCCGCGTTCACCGACGCCGACGTGGCGACACTCCGCTCGTTCCTCGCGACGTTCGCGAATCCGTGGGTGCTCGACTGGTCGCTCGATCGCGCGCTGTCACAGGCGCGTGTCGTGAGTGCATCGCTCGCCCGCAGCGCCGACGCGGTCACCGACGACGTCGCGCTCTCCTTCCGAGACGCCCGAGCCGCTGACCTGGATGACGAGCAGCTCGCCGATCTGCTCGCGGAGCGGATCGACGTCGACGCGATCGTCGAGCTCGTGGGCCATGTCTTTCGCCTCCAGCTCCGAGCCGCGCTGTGGCGTCGCCTCGCGGGCGCCGATCCCGAGGCGCCCGGCACCGTGTCGGGCGCGATCGGCTTCGTGGACCTCGTCGGGTTCACCGCCTTGTCGCAGGAGCTCGAGGAGGACGAGGTCGCGGCGTTGGTGGGGCGTTTCGGTGAGCTCGCCCACGACACCGTGGTCGGCGCCGGGGGTCGCATCGTGAAGACCATCGGTGACGAGGTGATGTTCGTCACCGACGTGCCGGCCACCGCGGCGTGGATCGCGATCCGGCTCACCGAGCGGTCAACCGGCGACGAGCTGCTCCCGGAGGCCCGGGCCGGGATCGCGTCGGGAGCGCTCGTGTCGCGCGACGGCGACTACTTCGGGCCCGTGGTGAACCTCGCGTCACGCCTGACCGAGATGGCCCGGCCGGGGACCGTGCTCGGGTCGGCCGAGCTCGCCATCGCCGTCGGGGACGATGCTCGCTTCAGGGTCCGGCGGATCCAGGCGCGACGCGTTCGTGACATCGGACGGGTCGATGTGTGCCGCATCGAGCGCGCGTAGCAGGGCTCAGCGGTCACAACGTGCGCCGCGCTGTGGCAGGCGGCGGCGGAGCAGGTAGTCGTCGACGTAGTCGTCGACGCACTGGTTGCCCTGGCCATAGCCACCGTGCTGCGTGTCATCGATGGTCAGGACCCGTGCGCCGCCGAGCCGGTCGCGGAGGTCGACGGCCCCGACGTACGGCGTCGCGGGGTCGTGCGTCGTGCCGAGCACGAGCACCGGCGGCGCCTTCGTCGCGCGCACGTTGCCGAGGGTCTCCGTCGAGGCAGCGGTGGGGATGCGCGGATCACACCCGATCGGGGAGCCGGCGAGGATGGCGCCGAAGAACGGGAACTGTGCCGTGAGTCGGGCGTATGTCGCCTGATACTCGGCGAACGACACGCGGGGCTCGGGCACGTCGGCGCACACGATGAAGCCGATCGCCTCCTGGAAGTTGTTGAACGTGCCGTCGTCGCGTCGGCCGGTGTACGCGTCGTTGAGGAGCTGGAGGTACTTCCCGTCGTTCTTGCGGGCGGCATCGTGCAACGCCTGGCCGAGTACCGGCCACGCCGAACGCGAGTACAGGGCGGCGAGGAGCCCGGTGTAGAACTTGCTTGCGCCAACGGTTCGTCCACCGGGCGCGCGGACGGTGAGCCCAGCCTCGAACCGGTCGCGAAGGTGCGTGAGCGCGGCGCGCGGGTCGCCATCCGATTGGAAGGCGCATCCGCTGTCGGCTGCGCAGTCGGCGAGAAACGCGTCGAGCGCCCCCTCGAACCCGGCTGCGTTGCCGAGCTGGCGGTCCGAGGCGCTCTCCGTCAGATTCACCGCAGAGTCGAGTACCAGCGCGCGGACGTGCTCGGGGAAGTCCTGGGCGTAGACCGCGCCGAGCACGGTGCCGTAGGAGTATCCGACGAAGGTGAGGCGGCGCTCGCCCAACGCTGCCCGCAGGCGGTCGAGGTCCCGCGCGACGTTTCGTGTCCCCACGTGAGCGAGCCAATCACCCTGATTCGCGACGCACGTGGCGACGAGGTCGACCGAGGTGGCGCTCCCGTCGTAGAAGCGCGCAAGATCGGCCTCACCGTTCGGCGTCCCGTCTTCGTTCCAGAGCCGTTCGAACGTCGCGTCGTCGACACAGTCGATCGGGCGCGAGCCGCCGGTCCCGCGCGGGTCGAAGGTCACAAGATCGAACTCACGCCGGATCGCCTCGGGGATCGTCTCGGCAGCGAGTCGGAGCGTCTCGGTGCCGGGGTCGCCGGGCCCGCCGTAGTTGAAGACCAACGAGCGGCGCCTTGCCCCGGGGTCGGTTGCCGGTTTTCGGGTCACCGCGATCGCGACCTGCTCGCCGTCGGGCGCCGAGTAGTCGACCGGGACTTCGAGGGTGGAGCACTCGAAGCCGTCGCCACAGTCGTGCCAGACGAGCGGCGCGGCTGCGTCGGTACCAGGATCGCTCGCGGCGCTCGCACCGGGCGCAATGAGCGCAAGGAGCGAGATGCACGCGCCGACAGTCAGGAGTCGGACTGCGGGGCGTGGCACCGGTCGACTGTATCGGGAGTCGAACGGCCCGATAACGTCACCCCGGATGAAGGCACCTGACCAGCCCCGAGACGACCGGCCACGAGATCAGGAGGGAAACCGACTCTCGGTGCTCACGGTGCATGCCCACCCCGACGACGAGGCGTCGAAGGGGAGCGCCACCATCGCGCGGTACCACGAGGAGGGCATCCACACGGTGCTGGTGTGCTGTACCGGTGGTGAAGCGGGTGACATCCTGAACCCCGTCGTCGACACGCCCGAGGTCCGCGAGAACCTCTACGAGGTGCGGATGCAGGAGCTGCGCGACGCGGCCGACGCCATCGGATATGACCGCCTGCACCTGCTCGGGTACCACGACTCGGGGATGCCCGACACCGAGGTGAACGCCCGACCCGACAACTTCGCGAACGCGCCACTCGACGAGGCGGTGAGTCGCCTCGTCGCGATCATCCGGGCCGAGCGCCCGCAGGTCATCGTCACCTACGCAGACGACCGGAAGTTCTACCCACACCCCGACCACATCCGGGTGCACGAGATCTCGCTCCCGGCCTTCGCTGCCGCTGGCGACCCGGACCGGTTCCCCGCAGCCGGCGAGCCCTGGCAGCCGTCGAAGCTCTACTTCACAGGGTTCTCGCGACGACGCGTCCAGGCGTTGCACGACGAGTTCATCCGCCGCGGTGAGGAGAGCCCGTACGCGCGGTGGTTCGAGCACGGCTTCCCTGACGGCGATGGACGATTCACCACCTTCGTCGACGTCGGCGACTGGCTCTCGAACCGTCGCGCCGCGCTCCTCGCGCACCGCACCCAGGTCGACCCGGACGGCTTCTGGATGCGCCTCCCCGACAGCGCGATCCGCGAGATCTTCCCGTGGGATGAGTACATCTTGCAGGAGAGCCGGGTCGAGGAACTCGCACCCGGTGAGGTGGAGGACGATCTGTTCCTGGGGCTTCGCGTCGAGGTGCCAGCCGCTGCAGATCGACTGAGCTGAGGAGACAACGTGGAGCAGTACCTGACCCAGGAATGGCTCGACCAGGGCCGCGAGCTCGCGAAGGAGCAGCCGGAACGCGCTGGCGCGTCGGCGAAGATGCAGTACGTCGTGACGGGCGGACCCGACGGTCCCATCAAGTACTACTGGGTGCTCGAGGACGGCAAGCTGCTCGAGAGCCAGCTGGGCGTGATCGCGGACGCAGACTTCACGATGACGCTCACCTACGAGGATTCGGCTGCCGTCGCGCGGGGCGAGCTCGATGCCAACGCCGCGTTCATGCAGGGGCGGATGAAGGTCGCCGGGAACATGGGCAAGCTCATGCAGCTGATGCCGCTGACGCAGTCGGCGGAGTACCTGGCACTCCAGGAGCAGATCCGCACACTGACAACCTTCTGAGCGCTCGACTCAGCCCTGCGTATCAGACTGGGTCGATGCGGAGCCGGTGCACCCGGAACGCACGGTGCGCCACCGCGCCGGCCTTCGCGTAGAACGGTACCGGGGCCACCCACGCGATCTCTGCCACCGGCACGCCGAACGAGGTGGCGATGTCTTCGGCCAACGCGGCGAGGATCGCGTGCCCGGTGCCGCCGTGGCGTCGGTGCGGATCGGTCGCCATTGGTCCGATCCAGGTGTGGCGGTTCACCGAGTGCGCGCCGAACGCGATCGTCTCACCGCTCGCGTCGCGTGCCGCGAAGGTTGTGCCGCGTTCGATGCCGCGCGTGATCTCGTCCTCCCAGTTCGGGAACTCGCGCCGGGCGAGCTCGATCGCGCCGTCACCCGTCTCGCGCTCCACGGTGATCCCGGGGGGCGGCGCGGCGCGGTACGTGGTGGGGAGCGCCATGTTCAGGCCGTGGTCGTAGGCCTCGAACCCGAGGTCCTGGAAGAACGCGAGCGCCGCGGTCTGCGCGAGGTCGACACCCGGCCACACGTACCGTGGCGCAGCGTTGCCGGTATGGATCTCGCGGACCCCGGCAGCGCGGCATCGCGTGGCCACCTCGTCGACAAGTGCGCGCCCGACACCGCGGCGACGGCGCTCGGGCGGAACGGCCGCGAGAAGGATCCACGCGACCCCGACGCCACCGAAGTCACGTCGGAGCCACGCGATGGCGCCATCGCCGTCGCCGAGCACTTCGGCGCCGGGACCGAAGCAACACGTCTCGAGATCGGCGGCGGTCAGGCCCTCGCTCGGGAGTGCGCTCGCACACAGGGCTGCGAGCTCGTCGGGAGTCAGATCCGCGCTCAACGCGCGCGCTGGAGGTCGCGTAGCTCCCGGTAGCCGATGAGCGTCGCTCCGGCACGCTCGACGAGGTCGCGGAGCGACGGGTCGTTGCACAGGAACCCGTGGTCCTCGACGCGTCCGGCCCAGTCGGGGTGCGACGCGCGCAGCTCGTCGGTGTCGACGGCCGGGTGCAGGTACACCTCCGTCACCCCCGGCCCGAGTTCGAACAGCGCCTTTTCGACGTGCCGACGAGCCCCGACGCCCGAGTAGAGGACGAAATGATCGGGGAAGACGATGCCCTGGGCGGCCGCGAGGTCGCGGTAGGGGAAGCCCACGATCCGCTCCCCGCCGCTCGGCCCCATCCGCAGCGGCAGGTCGAAGTCGACCGCCAGCTCGAGGTAGGCGTCGAAGAAGTCGGCACGCAGCTGCAGGGTGCCCATGTGGCTGTCGAGGTGGGTGACGTCGAAGCCCCAGAGGATCGCCCGCTCGATCTGGGCGTGCAGCTCGCGCCGCACCTCTTCGAGGTCGGCGTGGTCCCAGGTGTCCTCGATCGTGCGGGGGAACCCACCATCACCGTCGAGGAGGCTCGGTGCCTGGGTGATGGGCGCCCAGCGGTATGTCTCCCACTCGGCGTTCAGCGTGAGGTGCACGCCCACATCGTCACCGCGATATCCGGCGGCGGCGTCGCGCGCCCAGGGGCACGGGACCATGAGCGACGCGCTCGTGCCCAGTCCGGTGCGGAGTGCCTCGTACACCGCGACGTTCGCGGCGCGCGACGATCCGAGGTCGTCGCAATTGATGATGACGAGCTTCGCGTCGGACGCGTGTCCGAGTCGCTCCGCGAGCGTCGTCATCGTCCGCCTCCTCAGGCTCCTCAGTCTCGGGCCAGGCAATCTCAGGCTAGGCGTTCGATGATGGTTCCGGACCCGAGGCCCCCACCGCAGCACATCGTCACGAGCCCGAAGGTCGCGTCGGTGCGCTCGAGGTCGTGCAGTGCCGTGGTGATGAGTCGCGCGCCCGTAGCCCCGACCGGATGGCCAATCGCGATCGCGCCACCGTTCGGGTTGACGGCCTCCATGTCGGGAGCATGCTCGCGGGCCCAGGCCAGGACGACCGAGGCGAACGCCTCGTTGATCTCGACCGTGTCGATGTCGGCCATCGAGAGCCCGGTGCGCTCGAACAGGCGATGGGTCGCGTCGATGGGACCCGTGAGCATCATGACGGGGTCGACGCCGACCAGGCACTGGTCGACGATGCGGGCGCGGGGGGTGAGCCCCAGCTCCTTCGCCCGCGCGAAAGAGGTCATCACCACGGCCGATGCCCCGTCGGTGATCTGCGACGACGTACCCGCGGTGTGCACGCCGTCTTCTCGAGCGACGGGCTTGAGCTTCGCGAGCGCCTCGAGGGATGTGTCACGGAGCCCTTCATCACGGTCGACGCGATGCGTCGAGCCCGTGGGCTTGCCGTCCTCGTCGACGTCGGGCGCGTCGATCGGGACGACCTCGCGCTCGAAGCGCCCTTTCGACCACGCGCGCTGCGCTCGTTCCTGGGATGCCAGACCGAGTCGGTCGCAGTCGTCACGTGTGATGCTCCACTTCTCGGCGATCCGCTCGGCCGCTTCGAACTGCGTCGCGTACTCGTACTGCTCGAAGTACGTCTTCGGGATCGGCCGACCGGGGCCGTTCTTGACCGCGACACCGAGGGGAACGCGACTCATCGACTCCACCCCGCAGCCGACGGCGGCGTCGACGACGCCACCCGCGATGAGCGCCGCGGCAAAGTTCGTGGCCTGTTGCGACGAGCCGCACTGCGCGTCGACCGTCGTCGCCGCGACCGACATCGGGAGGCCGGCGCCGAGCCACGCGGTGCGGGCGATGTCGAAGGTCTGCTCTCCGGTCTGGGTGACGCAGCCGCCGACGACCTGGCCGATGGCCGACGGGTCGATGCCGGCCTGCTGTACCGCTGCGCGTTGCACCGTCCCGAGGAGGTCGGCGGGATGAACGGTGGAGAGTCCGCCGTTACGTCGGCCGAGGGGCGAGCGGACGGCAGAGACGATGACGACATCAGAGTCGGCGAGCGGGCGCATGAAGAGCCTCCCGGGGAGCGAGCGGGTGAGGTGACGACGGCGCGGATGGTACCGCCCTCTACGCTGGGTGCATGCGGCCCCGACCCCTGACGGCTGGCGCGCTCGCGTGCCTCATGCTCGTGGCTGCATGTTCCGGTGGTGATAGCTCGTCGACGACGTCGGCGACCAAGGCCGCCACCTCGGACTCCCGCGCGTCGGGCGGACCCGGGTGTCAGCACATCGTGGCCGGCACCGAGAAGCGATCGACCACCCCCGGTGAAGATCTCCAGTTCCTGACGAGCGCGATCGCGGAGCCCAAGACCTGCTACGACAAGATCACCTTCGAGTTCGACCCTGGCGACGGGCCGGATCTCCCGCCCGGGTACACCGTCGAGTACCGCAAGCCGCCGTTCGTGGAGGGCGTCCACACCTCGACCGAGGGGTTCAAGGAAGCGAAGTACGTGCTGTACGTCGAGATACGTCCCGCGTCCACCACGGACAACCGTTTCTCGGGTCGGGGGATCACGACGTACAAGGGCAACTTGCGCCTCGGTCTGCAGGGCATGGAGCACAGCGTCATTGTCGAGTGGCTCGACACGGCTCCGCCGTCGGTCCCCGAGTCGATCGCGCCAGCGTCGACGACCACCACGATCCCCCGCGGATCGGGGTCGACGTCGACGACATCGTCGACCGTGGCCCCGCCTGCGCCGCCCGCGCCACCGACCACCTCGACGACGCTGGCGCCCAACGACCCCGCGACCAGTCGGGTCGTGTGGCTCATCGGGCTCGACTCGAAGCGGCCCTTCACGGTCGACGCGTCCAACCAACCGCCAAAGGTCAGCGTCTTGATCATGCACTGACACGGCCTCAGGCGAGCAGGACGATCTTTCCGAGATTGCCGCCGCCCGCGAAGTGCTCGTAGGCCACCGTCGCGTCGGTCATCGGGTATTCCGCGGCGATCGGGACCTCCACCGAACCCGCCTCGAGGAGCGGGAGCACCGACCGCTCGACCGCCCGGGTTGCGGTCGCCTTGTCCTCGAGCGGGCGGGCGCGCAGTGTCGAGCCGTGGATCCGGCCGCGCTTGCCCATGAGCGTGAGGAGGTTGAGCTCGGCGCTGGCCCCGCCCCCGACCCCGATGACGGCGATGCGCCCGCCGCTCGCGAGCTGTTGGACGTCGGTGGCCAGGTTCGGTCCGCCGACCAGCTCCAGCACGACGTCGAACGGGCCCTTCGTTGAGAAGGCGTCGGGTTCGCAGACATCGACGACTCCGCACGAGGCGCCGATCTCCGCGACGGCGTCGCGCAGCCCGGGATTGCGGACCGTCGCCACGACGTGCGCTCCAGCGTGCGCCGCCAGCTGAATGCCGGCGATACCGACACCGCCGGCGGCACCGTGCACGAGGGCGCGCTCGCCGAGTGTGAGTTGACATTGGGAGAACAGCGCGTCGTGTGCCGTCGTGAACACCTCCGGGAAACCACCCGCGGCGCTCCACCCAACGCCGTCGGGGACGGGGAGAGCGATGCGTTCGTGGACGATCGCGAGCTCCGCCTGCCCACCGCCACCCACGATCGCCATCACCCGGTCTCCCACGGCGAAGCGGCTGACCCCCGGTCCGGTCGCGGCCACCTCACCGGCGAGCTCGAGGCCGGGGATGTCGGCGGGCGAACCGGGCGGCGCAGGGTAGAGCCCGTTGCGCTGCATCATGTCGGCGCCGTTGAGTCCGGCCGCCCGTACCCCCACGAGCAGCTCGCCGTGCCCGGGCTCGGGGTCGGGATGCTCCTGGAACTCCAGGGCGCCGTCAACGATCGTCACTGCGCGCATGGCGGGAGGCTACGTGCTCCTACAAGACGGGTCGCCGAATACGGATCGAGGGGTACCGTCACCTCTGTGTCCCGCGAGTCGCTCGTGTTCTTCGACGACGAAGCCAACGAGGTGGTCCTCGACGAGGGCGAGGCTGCGAGCCTGCACGAGCTCACCGATGGGCTGGAATCAGCGACGGTGTCGGCGTGCCAGCAGTGCCGGAGTCGAGTGCTCGCGTGCGTGGCCCTCGTCGACGTCCTCGATGATGCCCCGCCACATCCACGCTCGGGGGAGCTCGTCGACCTCGCAGAGGAAGCGCCGACGCCGCACCTGTTCGTGCAGGACCTCATCTCGGGCTGTCGGCATCGTGTGTGGCGTGATCCCGGATACGCGGAGTGGCGCGGGGCACTCGACGAACTGCTCGGCGAACCGCGCGGCGTCCATTGATTGAGGGCAGGTCGGCCTAGCGTTCGACTGAGGGGCGCTTGAACTCGTTGAGCCGAGTCCACGAGAGCAGCTCGAGCATCCGTTCGAGATCGTCGACGCGGCCGCGCTCCATGAACCGCACGAACGCGGCATCGTCGCCGTCGATGAACGTCGGCACGCCCCAGACGCCCCAGCGGTCGACGGCTTCGCTGTGCTCTGCGGCGAGCGTCTTGAGCGGTCGGCCGCTCTCGACCTCGGCCGCGACCGCGTCGGCGTCGAGCCCGACCGACCCGACCACGTCTCGGAGCACGTCCTCGCGCCCGAGCTTGAGGCCGTGGTCGTGGCGGGCGGCGAAGAGCGCGACGTGCGCGTCGAGAAAGTGGTCGGGGAAGGCGTCGCGGACCGCGAGGCCGTAGAGCAGCGCGAGGACCCCGGTGCCCCGCTCGTTCGGCGCCCGGTCCCACACGGCCGGCTCGCCGTCTGCGATGTGTACCTGATCGAGCGAGAAGGGGAGGAAGCGCGCGTCGAGGTCGGCACCCTCCTGGATCGCCGTGACCACAGCGGCGTTGCCGTTGTAGGCGAAGGGGCATCGGTAGTCGAAGGTGACGGCAACGGCGCGGGTCATGGCGAGCTCCTCCATCTTACGCTGACAGGCAGCGGCTCACCCACGGTAACCCGACCCGCTGAGTCGGCGTTCCCCCGGATGAATCGGTCGGGGTTGCGGGTCACCGCACGAATCGTCGGGCGACGGCGCCCAGCGCCAACCCGAGCGCGGCTCCGGCAGCCACGTCTGAGGCGTGGTGCATGCGCACGTAGACGCGACTCGACGCCACCAGCGCCGCGAGGGTGAACCACGCCGGCGCGGTCCGCCGGTCGCTCAGGACGGTCGCGCACATGAACGCCGTGGCTGCGTGGCCCGACGGGAACGACGACGTGATCGGACGACGCATCCCGTAGGGCAAGGGGTCCTCGTGCTCGAAGTGCTCCGGCGGTCGCTCTCGTCGGAACAACGATTTGACGAACCCGTTCGTGATTGCCGATTCGATCCCGAGCGCCAGACTGAAGCGCACCGCGGCGCGCGGGTCGCGGCGCACGAGCGCGCGGCCCGCGCCGATCGCGTGCCAGAGCATCCCGTGGTCGGCGGCACTCGACAGCCCGTAGAAGACACGATCCAGTGCCGGCGAGCGGTGCGGCTCGATCCACGCGTCGACGCGCTCATCGAGCACGGCGAAGCGTTCCTGCGCGTCGACCATCGTCGACGATGCTACCGGCGGCTCGATCATCAGCCCTCGATCATCAGCCCTCGAGCAGGGTCCCGTACGTGTCGGGGCGACGCGTGGTGAGCAACGGAAAGAGGGTGAGCCAGTCTCGTCTCGCGTCGAGGTCGAGGTCGACGACGAGCACGCACGGCTCGTCGCGCGGCGCCTGCGCGAGGACGCGTCCGTACGGGTCGCACACGAACGACGAACCGTAGAACCGCAAGGAGCCCTCGACCCCGACGCGGTTCACCACCACCATGTGCAGGCCGTTCGCGATCGCGTTCCCGGTGATGACCCGCTCCCAGAGGGGCTCGGTGTCGAAGCCGGGATGGTCGGGCTCGCTCCCGATCGCCGTCGGGTACACGACAACGTCGGCGCCGGCGAGAGAGTAGGCCCGCGCGACCTCCGGGAACCACTGATCCCAGCAGGTCGGGAAGCCGAACGTCGCGCCGGCGAGCGGGATCGTCGGGTAGCCGGTGTCGCCGCCGCGGAACCAGCGGTCCTCGAAGTAGCCCTCGGTGACGGGGAGGTGGACCTTGCGGGTGCGGGCGACGAGCTCGCCCGATGGTGCGACGCAGATCGCGGTGTTGAAGCCGCGCCGGTCGTGGGTGCCGGTGGTGGCGTCGGCTTCTGGCGCGGCCTCGTAGAGCGATGCGTGCACGGACACGCCCGTCGTCCGGGCGAGGTGGGAGGCGAGCTCGTAGGTCGGCCCGCCGGGGAGCTGCTCTGGTGCGGCGCGAACGCCGAGCACCGTGGCGCCCGGCCCTGCGGGGTCAACGGCGAAGTACGGGGAGAGCGTCAGCTCCATCAGGCAGACGACCGCCGCACCTTCATGGGCCGCGAGGTGCACGCCCTCGGCGATCGCGGCCGCGTGCTCCTCCGGATTGGCATGCCAGCGGTGTTGCACGAGCCCGACGCGCAGCGTGCCTCGCGTGGGGGCATCGACGCGGGCCGGTGACGTGGACGGACCCAGGGAGCGGAGCACTCGCACATCACCAGTCTCGCGTCAGTACGCTGGGCGCGATGCCGTGGGATCCCGACCGCCGTGCGGAGCCGCGCCTGCTCGGGGCGCAGTTCTGCGTCTGCGTCGTGGTCTGGACGGCGATCACCTTCCTGCTGGCGGGCGCCATCAGCGGCGATGGCTTCATCGCGGCCGTCGTGACCGGCGTGGTGCTCGTGGTGGTGAGCTGGATGCTCGTGAAGCTGGGCTGGGACCACGGGCCGAGCCGCTCCTCGGATCCGGGCGGCTGAGGTTCAGCCGGCGGCGACGGGGAGTGCCGGCTCGATCACCCTGCCGGGGCCGCGCAGCTCGAGCGCCTGCTCGGGGTCGCCACCGTACGCGGGGCAGTAGGGCTTGAACGTGCAGAAGTCGCACAGCCTGCTCGTCCGAGCTCGGAAGTCGTCGCGCGCACACGCCCCCTCGATCGCCGCCCAAAGCGCGGTCGTCTTGCGCGCGACACCGCGACAGCTCTGCTCGGTTGGGGTGGCGATGATCGCCTCGGGCTTCGAGAGGTAGAGCAGCTGCACGCGCGCCGGCCGCTTCCCGAGCGTCTCCTCGCAGAGCAGCGCGTAGATGTGCACCCCGCCGAGGCTCTTGGACTCGAAGAACTCCGACGGGACCCTGCCGGTCTTGTAGTCGGTGACGACGAGCTCACCGTCGGCGTCGAGCTCGAGGCGGTCGATGATGCCGCGGATGCGCACCTTCCCGAGGTCGGCCTGGAGCTTGAGCTCGAGACCGATCGGGTGCACGGTCGTGGGATCCTCGAGTTCGAAGTAGCGCCGCACCAGCTCCTCGGCTTCGGCGTGGAAACGGGCGCGCTCCTCGTCGGTGAGATCGAGGTCGGCGAACTCGGAATCGTCGACGAGCTGGGTTCGGGCGACGTCGAGGTCGGCCAGCGCCGCGTCGATCGTGCGGTCGGTGGGGGGTCGGCACATCATCAGCTCGAGCGCCCGGTGGACCAGGGTGCCCTTGGATGCAGCCGGCGACGGGGGTTCCGGGAGGCGATCGAGGTACGAGAACTTGTAGGCGAGCGGGCACTGCTTGAAGCTCGAGATCGAGCTCGGCGAGACGGAGTAGGGCATCGCGCGACTCATGTGCGGAGGGTACCGCCGGGGTGTGACGCCAACGTGGACTGCTTTTCCTGGTCCCGTCGCCCCACCCTGGGGTTGGTGCACCGTTACGCTCCCAGGCGCACCGACACCAGGTGAGCGGAGCATGACGAGCGTGGCATGAGGAGCGTGGCATGAAAGTGGATGGCGGGATCCCCTCGGTCGGGATCGACGAGATCGCGCGCGTCGCACGGGAGCTCGAGGACGTCGGGTACGACGGCGGGCTCACGGCGGAGATGAACCACGATCCGTTCCTCCCGCTGGTGATCGCCGCCGAGCACACCGAGCGCCTCGAGCTGGGCACCGGGATCGCGGTCGCCTTCGCGCGGAACCCGATGACCCTGGCGAACATCGGGTACGACCTCCAGATGTTCGCCAAGGGACGGTTCCGGCTCGGCCTCGGCAGCCAGATCAAGGCGCACATCGAGAAGCGCTTCTCGATGCCGTGGTCGCATCCCGCGCCCCGCATGCGCGAGCTGATCCTGGCCACGCGCGCGATCTGGGACTGCTGGAACGACGGCACGCCGCTCGACTTCCGTGGCGAGTTCTACCGGCACACGCTGATGACGCCGTTCTTCGTGCCCGGCCCGAACCCCTACTCCAACCCCAAGATCTCCCTCGCGGCGGTCGGGACCCACATGACCGAGGTGGCGGCCGAGGTGGCCGACGGCGTCATCCTCCACGCGTTCACGACCGAGCGCTATGTGCGCGAGGTCACCCTGCCCGCGCTCGAGCGCGGGTTCGAGAGAGGTGGCAGGCAACGCAGCGACTTCGAGATCTCGGGACCGCTCTTCATCGTGTCGGGTGCGAACGAGGAGGAGCTCGAGAAGGCCCGGCAAGGCACGAAGCAGCAGATCGCGTTCTACGGCTCCACCCCCGCCTACCGCGGCGTCCTCGAGCTCCACGGCTGGGGCGACCTGCAGGACGAGCTGAACCGACTGTCGAAGCAGGGGGAGTGGGTCGCGATGGGCGACCTCATCACCGACGACATCCTCGACGCGTTCGCCATCGTTGCCGAGCCCGAGGACATTCCCAAGGCGATGCTTGCCCGCTACGGCGACATCGTCGATCGGCTGTCGTTCTACGCGCCGTACCGGAGCGATCCGGACCGGTGGCGCCAGGTACTCGCCGGATTCCGGGAGTAGGGCTCGAGACCAGCCCCACTGACGCAGCGCCCCGCCCCGCCCCCGGCCGTGTGGTCGATCGTTCTCAGGTTCGGCTCAGGTCGCATCGCCACACTGCGGAGGTTCAATCCCCCAGTGAGGAGATCTGCATGAGTGACGACGACAGCACCGAGTCCCAGCCCGAAGCGGCTGCGTCGGATCCGGTCCCGACACCCACGGCGGAACGTTCCGGCGTGCACATTCCCGGCTGGCTCGCCGGCGCGCTCGTGGTGGTGCTGGCCCTCGTGGTCGGCGGCGTGGGCTTCGCCATCGGCCGAACGACGGCGGACGACGGCGGCGGCGGCTTCCGGCCGGCACTCGTGCGCAGCGCCCAGCAGAACGGAGGCCCGGGCGGCAACCAGTTCCCGGGTGGCCCCGGCGGAGAGGGTGGCCCAGGCGGACAGGGTGGCCCAGGCGGGCAGCGCGGTCCCGGCGAACAAGGTGGCCCCGGGGGACAGCGCGGCGATCAGGGCCAGAGCCCGAACGGCGGCGGTCCGCAGGATGGCGGTCCTCAGGATGGCGGTCCTCAGGATGGCGGCAGCCAGGACGACGGCTCCAGCCAGGGCGGCACCTGATTCCGGCACCCGAGTGCAGGGTCACCCCCGACCCTGCGAGCTACCGACTCCCGACCCGCGGGCCGGCTGCGTGATCGCAGCCGGCCCGGGTCCGGTCGGTCCATGGCGTTGCCCGCACCGAGCGCCCGTACCGAGCACGCGACCCTAGGATCGGGAAGCTCCCCGTCCAGCTCGTCGGGGTGACGCGACCAAGCGAGGACGTGCGATGCGGGTCGGGTTGTTCCTCCCGACGGTGAGCCCGATGGCCACCCCCGAGTACCTCGCTGCTCATGCACGCGCTGCCGAGGAAGCAGGGTTCGCGTCGATCTGGGTCGGAGAGCACGTCGTGTTCCTCGATGAGTACACGTCGAGGTACCCCTACGCCGCCGACGGTCGTCTGTCGCTCCCACCCGACGCCGGGCTGCTCGAGCTGTTCACGACGCTCACGTTCCTGGCCGCGGTCACCGAGCGAATCCGCCTCGGGACTGCCGTGTGCCTCGTACCGCAGCGCAACCCCGTGTACACGGCGAAGGAGGTCGCGACCCTCGACTGGCTCTCGGGTGGTCGGGTCGACTTCGGCATCGGCATCGGTTGGCTCCGCGAGGAGTTCGAGGTGTTGCACGAGGCGTTCGACGAGCGCGTGCCGCGCACGCGCGAGTACATCGAGGTGATGCGGCGGCTGTGGTGCGACGAGGTGTCTCAGCACGCGGGCGAGCTCTATGCCCTGCCGCCGTGCCGGATGTACCCCAAGCCGGTGCAGGACCCGCATCCGCCGATCTACGTCGGAGGTGAGTCCGACGCCGCGCTCCGACGTGTCGCCGAGCTCGGCGACGGATGGCACGGGTTCAACCACCTCCCCGACAGCGCCGGTGCTTCGGTGCAGCGCCTCGAGCGTGCGCTCGCGGCGGTGGGACGAACGCTCGGCGACATCGATGTGACCATCGGCGCCTACCTCCAGCCGGTGGAGCCGAAGCACCTTGGCGGATATCGCGATGCGGGGGTGGACCAGCTCGTGCTGTCAGCGTTCGCCAGGGATGCGGCGGGGATCCGTGACGAGGTCGCCCGCCTGGGCGAAGCGTTCGTCGGCCCCGCGGCCGAGCTGTAGGAGAGACTGGTGACTGGGAGAACAGGGGGAGCGGAAGATGGTGGAGCGCACGCTCGGAGACGTAGCGACCAGGGTGCTGTTCGAGAACGAGCGGGTGAAGGTGTGGGAGCTGGCGCTCGCGCCGGGTGAGACGTCCGACGTGCACGAGCACCACCACGACTACCTGCTCATCCAGCTCGAAGGTGACAAGATCGCCGGCATCTTCGAAGCGGACACCCACGGTGAGTACCCACCGGGCACGGTGGAGGGCGATGTGGCGCCCGGCAACGTCTTCTACACGGCGAAGGGTGGGATCGAGACCGCGAAGAACACCGGCCAGCAGCACTACCGCGAGATCCTCGTCGAGCTGAAGGATTGAGCGACTCGCGTTCCCTCACCGTGCGACCCCTCGAAGGGCTGCGGGTCCTCGAGGTCGCGACGCTCTACGCGGCGCCGCAGATCGGGGCGATGCTCGGCGACCTGGGTGCCGACGTCGTGAAGGTCGAGCCCCCGACCGGTGACCCGATGCGGCGCATGGGCCGCCCGGCCGTGTGGGACCTGGTCTCCCGGCACAAGCGCTCCATCGTCCTGGACCTCGAACCCGGTCGATCGCCCGACGACTCCGCCACGTTCGACGCGCTCGTGGCCGCGGCCGACGTGCTCGTGGAGAACCTCACACCCTCGCTCCGCACCCGGTGGGCCTGCACGTACGAGGAGCTGGTCGCGCGCAACCCGGCGCTCGTCGTCGTGAGCGTCAGCTGCTTCGGCGCCACCGGTCCGTACGCCGACCGTCCGGGTGCGGGCACTCTGGCCGAGGCGTTCGCGGGACTCACGCACATGACGGGGGAAGCCGACGGTCCACCGATGCTGGCGTCGGTGGCGATCGGCGACACGGTCACCGCGTTCTCCGGTGTGATCGGAGCGCTGGCCGCGTGCTGGTCACGCGACGCACGCGGCGGGACCGGATCCCACGTCGACGTCAGCATGTACGAACCGATCCTCGCGATCATGGCCGGAACCCTCGCCGGTTGGGACGGCGCCGGCGAACCGCCACGACGCAACGGGAGCCGAGTGCCCGGCGGCTCGCCCCGGAACGTCTACCGGACGAGCGACAACCGCTACGTCGCAGTCTCGGGCACCACGGACAAGCAGGTCGCCCGCGTGCTCGCGGCCATCGGGCACGACACCTCGGTCGACCACGCGCGGTTCGGGCGCGCGGTCGACCGCCTATCGGCAAGCGACGAGCTCGATGCGCTCGTCGCGGAGTGGATCGGTGCACATTCTCGCGACGAGGTGATGCGAGCGTTGCTCGATGCCAGAGTGCCGGTAGCGCCGGTGAACGACGCGCGGGACATCCTCGAAGATCCCCACATCGCTTCGCGCGGAGGGATCGTCACCCCCGCAGCGGGTGCGGAGCTCGATGCGCACCGTCGCGACGTGCTGACCGACTGGCTCGGGGCCGCGGCGACCGGGACGAGCTAGGGCTGCTCGTCGGATCGGAGCGCGACGCCCGGCACGCGACCGTCGACGTCCGTGAAGCCGTAGGCCTCGGCAAGGGCGGCAACGGTCGGCGTCGTGCCGCTCCGTTGCATCACCGCGGGGTCGGTGGCGAGCGCGACCACACCGCGCCCGACGAAGCGTGGGGACTCCGCATCGGCGAGGTCGAAGGTGCCTTCGCCGGGGAGGTCGAGCACGGAGCGACCGTCGTCGGTGCGACGGGCACCGAGCTCCACGATCTCGGTGCGCACGAGGCCGGGCCACAGCGAGACGACCGCGACACCGTGAGCCTCGAGCTCGTGGGCCATGTCGGCGGTCATCTTGTCGAGCGCCGCCTTGCCGACGCCGTACACGACGTTGTGTGCGTACTGCGTCGAACCCGAAGACGAGATGTTCGCGATGAGCCCGTGCTCGGCGGCCAGCAGCATCGGGGTCGCGAACACGGACGCGACGTAGTGCGAACGTACACCGATGTCGACGACCTGGTCCCACGCGGCGACGGGGAGCTCCCAGAACGGCCGGCCGAGCCACGGGGCGAGGTCGATGGCGGAGTACACGTTGTTCACGAGCACGTCGAGGCGGCCCTGCTCGCGCTCCACGCGAGCGAAGAGCGCTTGGACTTGCGCGTCGTCATGGTGATCGCACGCCACGCCGACCGCGGTTCCCCCGAGCGCCTCGACTTCGGCCACGGTCTCACCGACGGTCCCGGGAATCGGTCCCGGATCGACCGTGCGCGCCGTGAGGTACACCATCGCGCCCGCCGCACCGAGCTCGAGTGCGATCCCCTTGCCGATGCCGCGGCTGGCGCCGGTCACCACGGCGACGCGGCCCTGGAGTGATCCTGTCATTCAGGTGAGACCCTTCTCGGCCTGCTCCTTGGCGTGGTCCTCGACCGCCTTGCCGATCGCGTTCGTCGCTGCGGTGACGAAACGGCCTCCGGAGCCGACGATCCAGTCGTACGACGCCTGCACCGGCTCGAGCTGGCCCTGGAAGTGCGGCATCACGTAGCGGGCGAACAGCTCGTAGCTACGGCGCGTCGCTTCCGGATCGGCCCATTCGTGCCCGAACAGCAGGAACGTCCCGAACCCACCCGACTGCTCCACAAGGCGCTCGATCTGGCGTACCGCGTCGTCGGGCGTGCCGATGATCGCGAAGCCGTTCGTATCGCAATGCTCGATGATGGTCGCGACGTCGTCGCCTTCGCCGACCGGGCTCGTCGGCAGCACATGGCGGAAGTAGCGGCCGAACTCCACGACTCCGAACTCGACGTCGCGCCGAGCCTGCTCCTTGGTGGTCGCGAGGTGCATCGGGCCGACGAGGCGCCACTTCGCCCGGTCGGCGCGCTGGCCGAACTCTGCGGCGCGCTGCTCCATGACGTCCCAGTGCGCTCCGAGGATGTCGAAGCCGGCGTCGGTCGTCGCGCCCACCGAGAGCAGTCCGAGGCCGTAGCGGCCGGCACTGCGGGGCCCGGCGGGGGAGATGGACGCGGCGACGGCGATGTCGATGCCGCCGGGCGAGTACGGCGCGAGCTGGAGTCGTGCGTCGTTGATCTCGAACCAGTCGGTCTTGGCCGTGACCGTCTCACCGCGGAGCAGGCTCACCACGACGTCGAGGGCTTCCTCCATGCGCGGGCGCTGGGTGTCGGGTGGGATGCCGAGCATGTGCGCGTCGGAGGTGAGCTGGCCCGGACCGCAGCCGAGCATCGCCCGCCCGCGGGTCAGATGGTCGAGCAGCATGAAGCGATCGGCGAGCAGCAGCGGGTGGTGGTACGGGAGCGAGTTCACGCCGCTGCCGAGCCGGATGTGATGGGTCCGCTCGGCGGCAGTGGCGATGAAGACCTCGGGTGAAGCGATGATCTCGAAGCCGCCCGAGTGGTGCTCGCCGATCCACGCCTCGTCGAAGCCGAGCCGGTCGAGTTGCTGGATCAGCTCGAGGTCTCGCTCGATCGCGAGCGTCGGGTTCTGCCCGACGTCGTGGAACGGTGCCATGAACATGCCGAATCGCATGACGGCATCGTAGGACGTGGTCAGGGAAGCTGGCCGTGGATCCAGGTGTCGAGGGCCGGTCCGCTCTCGAGGCTGGTGATCAGCGCGTAGCGGGTGGTGCCGCTCGGGTTGCTGACGACGTGCCAGAGCCGCTGCGTGTCGACGACGAAGCGCGCCCCCCGGTGCAACGGCACCTGCACTTCGGTGCTCTGGTCGGGAAGCCCGTCGGGTCCCTGCTCCATGAGGATCATCGAGGCGCCCGGGTTGTCGGTGAGCTCGATCCACTGGCGCACGACCCAACCCTCGTCGTCGGGGTTGAAGCGGTTGTTGTCGTCGCGATGCAGGCTACGCAGCGACTGCTCGTAGTCCTGGGGCTCGAGCTTGATCACGCGCACGCGCCCGAAGTCGGCACCGGTTGCGTTGACGTGGTCGACGAGCGACGGGCATTTCGGCGCGTTCGACGTCCACTTCCCGCCCTTGTCGGCCCGCTCCTCGCCCGGCTTCCAGAAGCCGCGGCACTCGAGCTCGCCGTCAGCGGTTGCGATCGGTGCGAAGTTGGTGTCGCCGCCACTCTTCCAGTCCATGTACTCGAGGGGGAGGAACTCCTCCTCGGGCACGGGCGGGTCGAGGTCGGAGAGGATCACGAACCCGCGCTCGGCCATCACGTCGAGGCGGACATGGGGCGACTCGAGTGGGATCTCCGTCGACCAGTGGGGAAGCTTGAGGTAGTCGGCGACCTGAACCATGGCTCTCAGTGTAGGGATCGGTGGCGCGGAGTCATCCCCTTCGGCCGAAGATGTGACAAAGGTCCCGTATGGCGCCGTGAGTCATCCGCTCGATCGGGCTCGCGGTCGGCCGTGTTCACGGCGAGCTCGTGCTCGGCAGGCCGCCCGAGAGGGGATCGACGCGCAGGCGCACGAGGCGCGACGACTTGATGCGCCACGCCCCGTCCTCCCGCACGTACTCGTCGTGGTAGTGGCCGTACCCCCGCAGGCCCTGGCCGGAATCGGCCGGGAGCTCGACATAGTCCTCCAGCGGCCAGATGCCCGACGCGGTGTCGGGACCGGTGACGTCGAGCTCGGGCGCGTGGCCCATGTGCACGGTGCGCGCGTCGGCCAGCACCTCGGCGAGGAAGTCGACGATCGTGTCGCGCCCGTCGTTCACGAAACCATCGATGTCGAGGTGGGCGTCGGTCGCGAACACGCTGCGCAGCTCGTCCCAGCTCTTCGTGTCGAGGCAACGCCAGTACCGGGCCTTGAGGCTCTGGAGCTCGGCCAGATCGATGAGCCGTTGCGTGTCGTCCAGCTTCCGAGGGTCTTCCGGCTGCCGAGGGTCTTCCACCGAGACGGACAGTAGGCCCTGCGGCGTAGGCTCGCCGCCGTGCAAGCGGTGGTGGCCCGACGGCGCCAGCTCGTCGTCGAAGAGATCGACGACCCCGTCCCGGAGACCGGCGACACGCTCGTCGCGGTGCGGGCGTGCGGGATCTGCGGTTCCGATCTGCACACCCTCGACCATGCTGAGCACCTCGCCGAGGTCGGGGCCGCGATGGGCACCGATCTCGCGTTCGATCCGGTTGCCGACTACGTGCTCGGCCACGAGTGGTGCGCCGAGGTGCTCGAGCTCGGGCCCGGGAGCGGGGACGGGTCGATCGAGCCCCCGATCAAACCGGCGATCAGGCCGGGTGATCTGGTCGTGTCGGTGCCGTACCTCCTGCGGGGCGAGGCGCTGATCCCGCTCGGCTTCTCCAACGATCTTCCGGGCGGCTTCGCGGAGCGGATGCTGCTCAGCACTGCGCTGTGCCTGCCGGTGCCGAACGGTCTCGATCACCGACGTGCCGCGCTCACCGAGCCGATGGCAGTGGGCTTGCACACGCTGGCGCGGGCAGGACTGTGTGACGGTGATGCCGCCGTCGTGATCGGGTGCGGACCCATCGGGCTGGCGATCATCGCCTGGTTGGCCGCGCGCGGCGTCGAGACGATCGTCGCCGGTGACTTCTCCGAGCAGCGTCGTGCGCTCGCGTCGGCGATGGGGGCGCACGAGGTCGTCGACCCGCGCGAAGAGCCGGTGGTCGACGCGTGGCGGCGTGTCGACGGCCTGCGCCCGCTGGTGCTCTTCGAGGCGGTCGGTGTGCCGGGCATGCTCGATCAAGCGGTCTTCGACGCACCCGCACGGAGCCGTATCGTCGTCGCCGGCGTGTGCATGCAACCCGATACCTTCCGGCCACTTATCGCGGTGGTGAAGGAGCTCGACCTCCACTTCGTGTACGCGTACGACCCCGACGAGTTCGCGGCGACGCTGCGCGCGATCGCGGAGGGCGACGTTGATGTGACCCCGCTGATCACCGGCACCGTCGGGTTCGAGGGAGTCGCCGACGCGTTCACGACGCTCCGGCGCGCCGACCAGCACGTCAAGGTCCTCGTCGAGCCGGGCGGTCCGGCGTCACTGACAGGCGTGCAGCTATGAGCGGGACGCGCCTGGCGGGCAAGGGCGCGGTCGTCGCGGGACTCGGGCCTAGGAGTCGGCGTGTCCGGGCGCCGTCCGGTACCAGTAGCCGTGGTGGCGCGTGAAGCGGGCACGTTCGTAGAGGCCACGGGCCGCGTCGTTGTCGGTCTCGACCTGCAGGTACATGCGGTCGGCTCCACCTCCTTCGCCCCAGCGCGCGAGCTCGCAGAGCAGCGCTCGCGCCACGCCGCGACGGCGGTGCGCGGGATGCGTCTTCATCGAGAACACGCCGACCCAGCCCCGCTCGCGCACTCCGAGCGCGACACCGATCCCGGGGATCGCGAGCGCGAGGACGTCGGGGCCCACCCGGCGTAGGAGCGCTCGGTAGGCGTCGCCGTAGAGCTCGACCGGGCGATCGCTCGTGTCGCAGTCGCGCCACGTCGCGACCCAGCGCTCGTCGGGGAAGGGATGGCGCTCGACGGCCTGCCCGTCGGGCACGTCGCCCGGGCCGTTTGGCGGCTCGTTGCACGCGGCCAGCACCGCGGCGGTCGCGGCCGTACACACGTCGACCGGTGCCTCGACCTCGTAGCCGCGTGCCGCGAGCGCGTCGTCGAGTCCGTCGGGCGCCGCGGTCGGTCCGACCTGGAGGCGCGTCGGGCGGCCGGCGCTGCGGTAGAGGTCCCCGGCAATCGCGAGGCGCTCGTCGAGATCGAGCGTGGCGCCGGCCGCGAGCGTGAGCACCGAGTTCGCTCGTCGCATCGGGACCTCGGGGGTGTGGCGAAGCACCCAACCGTCGAGGTGCCACACGGTCGCGGCCGGGATCGCGTTGGCCGCGAGCTCGTCGAGCACGGCAGAGTCGGCCGTGGGCGCCGGGTCGCCGTTCACGAGTCGGGCCGTGACGAGTCGGACCGGAACGCGCCGGGGCCGGCGAACATCTTCCGGTGCCAACGGTCGGGCGTGAGCAGCACCGCACGCGGATAGTCCTCGAACAGCCAACGCGCGAAGTTGCGGCGCGTCCACGGGGTGAGGTCGGCGGCACGCACCGCGAGCCGGGCGCCGAGCGGCGTGCGCAACACGTGCTGCAGCGTCCGCGCGAATCGGAGGTCACGCCCGAGCGACTGCCCGACCGCGCGCCGGTAGGTGGCGGCAACCGTGCTCGGCCCGCCACCCGCGGCGATCGCACGGCCGGCGAGGATCCCCGTCTCGAGCGCCTGGGCGATGCCCTCGCCGGTCAACGGGTCGACGACGCTCGCCGCGTCACCGACGTACAAGACGCGGCCATCGGTGAGTCGGTCGGGGTCATACGACGCGGGGATCGGCCAGGCCCGGTGTACGTCCTCGGGCTCGGCACCGGCTCCGAGCACGCCGCGCAGTGAGGGGCGCGCGAGCAGATCGGGCCAGAGCTGCTTCAACTTCTTGCCGGTGACGCCGGGGCCGCGCAGGACGCCGAAGCCGACGTTGGCGCGATTATCGGGGAGTGGGAACACCCACGCGTACCCGGGCAGGAGGTCGCGCTCGAACAGGACGAACTGGCGCCGGTCCTCGACCCCACGGAAGTACTGACGGAACGCGTGCCACGTCCCGAGGTCGGCCGGCGCGTCGGGCTCACGCAGGCGCCGCACGCGTGACCAGTGGCCGTCGGCCGCGATGACGTGGCCTGCATCGAGGTTCGTCCCGTCCGCGAGTTCGGCGCGGATGCCCGTCGCCGTGTCGGTGAGGCCGACCAGCTCGGCGCCCTCCCGGAGCTCGACGCCCGCTCCGCGTGCTCGCGCCACGAGCGCGGCGTCGAGCTCGAGGCGGGTGATCACCCCCGAGTACGAACCGGTGCTCGGCAACGGCAGCACTGCCTCGTGGCCCGATGGCGACACGCACACGGTCTCGTGCACGGCCTCGTAGCCGGGGAGCGCGGGCACGTCGACTTCGAGCCGTTCGAGCAGGCGCAGCGCCTGTGCGGTCAGCCCGTCGCCGCACGTCTTGTCGCGAGGGAAGACGGCCCGGTCGACGACGAGCACGGCGAGGCCCAGCTCCCGAGCCGTCAACGCGGCAGCCACTCCCGCCGGCCCCGCGCCGACGACCAGGACGTCCAGCTGCCCCGCTATGCCGCGTGCTGGCGTGTTGCCGGGTCCTGCCATCGCCTTCCGACGCTACGCGGCGCTCGCGTCCGGCCGGGACCCGGGCCGCGGGACGCGACCGGGCCTGGTTTCGACGCGAGCGGGTTTCGGAGGTCAGAATCTCTGGGATTCCAAGACATCCAACGGGAGAGCCATGAACATCGCCGTCTGCGTGAAGCAGATCCCCGACCCGGCCACGCCGGGCGAGCTCGACGCCGAGTCCAAGACGCTCAAGCGTGAGGGGAAGCTCATCCTCGACGAGTCCGACAGCTACGGCGTCGAGATGGCGCTGCAGCTCGCCGACGCGGCCGGAGGCGGCGAAGTCACCCTGGTGTCGATGGCTCCCAACAACGAGGTCTCAGGTCTGCGCACCGCGCTCGCGATGGGTGCAGCCAAGGCCATCCTCGTCTCCGACGAAGCGCTCGTGGGCAGCGACTCGCTCTCGACCGCGAAGGTGCTCGCCAAGGCGATCGAGCGGGTGGGGGGCATCGACCTCGTGCTCACCGCGACCGAGTCGACCGACGGCTACTCGGGGACGATCCCCGGCCAGGTCGCCGAGCTGCTCGGCTGGCCGTCGCTCACGTTCGCCAAGCACGTCGAGATCGCGGACGGCAAGGCCAAGATCCAACGTCAGACCGAAGCCGGCTACGACGTCGTCGAGGCGTCGCTTCCCGCGGTGGTGAGCGTGACCGCGGGTGTGGTCGAGCCGCGGTATCCCTCCTTCAAGGGGATCATGGCGGCGAAGAACAAGCCGGTCGACGAGGTGAAGGTCGCGGACCTGGGTCTCACGGCCGATCAGGTCGGCTGGGCCGGTGCCCGCCAGAAGATCACGAACATCGAGGCGGCGCCGGCGCGCGAGGCCGGCGAGAAGGTCGAGGACGACGGCACCGCGCACGAGCGTGTCGTGGAGTTCCTCGAGCAGCTCAAGGTCATCTAGCAAGCCTTCTCCCATCAAGACCAGACAGGACCGGACGAGACAGGACAGGACAGGACACGACGAGATGGGCATTCCCAAGATCTGGGTGTACGCCGAGGCCGAGGGCGACAAGCCGGTCACGAGCACGCTGGAGCTCCTCACCAAGGCGCGCGAGATCGGTGACGCGGTCGAGTGCGTGTACGTGGGCGCGAACGCCGACGCACTTGCCGGCGCGCTCGGTGAGCACGGCGCGACCAAGGTGCATGCGGTCGACGGGGGCGACGTGCTGTCCGGTGTCGTCGGCGCCTCTGCGCTCGCAGCGCTGGTCGCGGCCGAGCAGCCCGACCTCGTGCTGTTCGCCCAGAGCTACGACGGGCGCGACGCGCTCTCTCGGCTCTCGGTGAAGCTCGACCGCCCGGTCCTCACCAACGGCACCGACCTGAAGGTCGACGGTGACTCGGTGCTGGTGAGCACCGCGATCTTCGGCGGCAACACGCTCGTCGACACGGTGTTCGAGGGCGAGAAGCCGTTCCTCGCGGCGATCCGCCCGAAGTCGTTCGCGGCCGAGCCAGGTGGCGGCGCTGCCGCCGAGGTCGTAGCAGCCGACCCCGGCGACGCGGGTCGTGCCGCCGAGGCGAAGGTGCTCGAGCGCCACGTCGAGGAGCGCGAGGGGCCGAAGCTGGAGGAAGCCACTGTCGTCGTGTCCGGCGGTCGTGGCATCGGGAGCGCCGAGGCGTACGGGCCGCTCGTCGAGGAGCTCGCGAAGCTCCTCAACGGTGCATCAGGGGCGTCGCGCGCGATCGTCGACGCCGGATGGGTGCCGTACTCCAAGCAGGTCGGCCAGACCGGCAAGACGGTGAAGCCCAAGCTCTACGTCGCGCTCGGCATCTCGGGTGCCACGCAGCACCTCGTGGGCATGAAGGGCTCCGACACGATCCTCGCGATCAACAAGGACGGCGAAGCACCGATCTTCTCGGTGGCCGATCTCGGCATCGTCGGTGACGTGCACAAGGTCGTCCCCAAGCTGATCGAGGCGCTCAAGGCCCGAGGCTGATCCGGCTGCCCAGGTTCATGACCGTTGCCGTGATGGGCCGAACGTGATGGGCCGAACGTGATGGGCCGAACGTGATGGGCCGAACCTGATGGGCCGAACCTGATGGACATCGAGGTCCGGACGCTCACGGCCGAGGAGAAGCCGGCGGCCGGCGCCATCGCGGGTCGCGCGCTCTCCGACAACCCGACGTTCCGCTGGGCCGCGGGCGACGACGCCCTCGCCCGGGTCGGCGGCTGCCTCGATCTCTTCGTCGGGTTCGTCGATGGTCTCGCGGATCCTCAGCTCGGCGCGTTCCTCGGTGGTCACGTGGTGGGCGTGTGTGGCGCCGCGCCGCCCGACGCGTGCATCGGCGCGATCGCACCCGCCGAGCTGCGGACTCCTCCCACGGAGATCGGTGGACCCGGGGACGACTCGCGCGCGCTGCTCGTGTGGTCGCTGTTCTGCGGTCACGATCTCGAGGAACGCCACTGGCACCTCGGCCCGGTGTCGGTCGAACCGGTGCTCCAGGGACATGGGGTGGGCGCGAAGCTGCTCCGACCGTTCTGCGAACGGATGGACGACGAAGGCGAGATCGTCTGGCTCGAGACCGACAAGCCCGGCAACGTCGTGTTCTACCGACGCCATGGCTTCGAGGTCGTCGAAGAGGTGACCGCGCCCGAGGCCGACGACGCGTTCACGACCTGGTTCATGCGCCGCGCCCCTCGCTGAGGTCTCCGTCACCGGCGACTCCTTCATCCGCGTCTTCGTCAGCGACGTCGCTCTCACCGACGACTCCTTCACCGACGACAGCGTCCCAGAGCGACCACCACGTCGAACCGGCAACGAGCACGTGGTCGAGCAGCAGCACCCCGTCGGTGAGACATGCTCGCCCGAGCGCGAGGAACCCGTCGACGTCAGCCTCGGCAATGAGCTCGCGCTCGTCGGCGAGGAGCGATACGAGGACCAGGGCTTGCGCGTCGAGCTCGCGGGCCAACGCCACGAGCTGACCGCGGTCGACCGCCGGGTGATCGACGGGGGTGGGCCTGATGCCGAGGCCGGTCA
>JALHSW010000245.1 GCA_022865365.1 Acidimicrobiia bacterium
CGGCCGACGCCTGCGCCGTGGTCCGCTTCATCGGCATCCGACCCCTCCCGCGCACGAGCCCCGGACCAGCAAGTCGACAGCAGTCGCCACGACGGTCCGACAACTCCTCCTTCATCGGCTCCGGGGGGCGCGAACGTGAGGAGGGGCGGCGGTCCCGGCGGGAGCGGTGGCGACGCGCGGTTTCGCTGCTCGGGAGCGCCCTTGATCGAGGATCAGGCCGCGAGCTCGAGCACCGGATCGACCGCCAGCAGGTCATCGATCGAGAAGTCGAGGACCGGGAACGCGCGGCGGCGGAATCGCGTCGAGCACCCGTCGGCACGGGCGACGACCGCGACTCCTACGCCACCGGCACGCGCCGCGACAGCCCGGTCGACGAAGATGCCGTCGCCGCTGCCCACGACGAGGCGCGAATAGCGACGGATCACGAGCTCGGCCGGCGCATGGGCGAGCAGCATCAGGTCGGCCGCGTCGTCACCGGCCGTCGCGTGCAGGCTGCACGGAGCGGGCGATGCGAAGCCGACCTGCCGGATGATCTCCGGGTGTGCCGCGACCAGGACCTGGTCGCCTTCTTCCCAGCGGGCGAGCGCCAGGTATCGGCGCAGCCCGTCGAGCGCGACCTCTTCCTTGCGGCGGTCACCCAGCAGGTTCTCCAGGTCGACCAGGTGCAGCGTGCGGTTGGTGGCATGGTGCTGGCGCTTGCTCATGAGTCCTCCTCGTGGCTGTGCCCCCAGGCTCCTCGGGGGGTGTGACAGTTACGCGCGTGTAGTTCGCGCCGGGAACTCCCTCAGGCCCAGAAGCGCTCAGCGCGGGCGTCTGCGACATCGAGCGACATGTCGGTCGGGTCGTCGTCGAGCGCGCTCCCGTACCCCACGGACCGGCATGGATGTCCCACCCCCTCTCCACACTTGGGAGCCACAGAGAGAGAGGACGACCCATGACCACGAACGACCCGACCAACGCCCCCGACACCACCCCCGACACCGCACATCACCCTTCCCACGTCTGGTTCCTGCTCGACCGCTCCGGATCGATGGCGAGCCTGTTCCAGGACGTGATCCTCGGGCTCCAGGAGTTCATCCGCGAGCAGCGCCTCGCCGATCCGAGCGCCCGACTCACGCTGGTGCAGTTCGACAGCGAAGACCCCCACGAGGTGATCATCGACGGCTCACCCCTCGCCGAGATCGACGAAGCACACGCCGTGCAGCAGTTCGACCCTCGAGCTGCCACCCCGCTCTATGACGCCATCGCCGCGCTCATCGGCCGCGCCGACAAGCACCTCGCGAACGCCGGCGAGGACTCGGATCAGCTCGTGGTGATCTTCACCGACGGGCTCGAGAACGCGAGCACCGACTGCAACCGCACCAAGGCGTTCGGGCTCATCAAGGAACGGCGCGAACGCGGGTGGACGTTCGCCTTCCTCGGCGCCAACCAGGATGCCTTCGCCGCCGGCGAGGCGATCTCCATCGCCCGTGGCAGCGCACGGCCGTGGGCCGCCACCTCAGCGGGCACCCGGGGCGCGATGAGTGGCCTCTCGGCGAAGACCTCGGAGCACCTTCGGGCCAGCCGGGTTGAGCGGCGCGACAAGCGGGACAAGTTCTTCGAAGACGAGTAGCGCAGCCTGTGACTGTCGGAGAGCGCCATCTGGGTGTCTGGCCCGCCCCAACCGCTCGAAGGCACGCGGCCCAGGCTACGAGTCATACGGAGCCGACGCCCGAGCCGACCACCCGGTGCCACGCCGTGGCGACCCGCACGCCTCGCTCTTCAGCGCGGCCGACTCGTCGACGGGCAGCCGGCGATGATGCGCTCCGCCTAGCGTCGTCGCGGAACTCGAGTCGGCCTCACTTGCATTTCACGATGCCTGTCATCGTCGCAGGGACCCCTGTCCCGGGTGCGGTGATCGGATACGCGTTGAACTTGATGGTCTTCTTCTTCACGTTCAGCGTGACCGCCGCGACTATCTCGTCAAGAGTGCGCGAGTCGTCTTCGCGATAGGCGGTGCCGCCGATGGTCGCACTGAACGCAACGTACTGAGACTTCTTGCTCGGGTCGGTCGCGGGTCCCGGACCACCACTCGAGAGATCTCCGTCGCTGCCGAGGCTCGGATAGTCCTTGGCTTCGAAGGCGATGTTGTAACCATCCGTGGTGATCAAGCACTGGCCCTTGGTTCCCTTGAGCGTCACGCTTGGCGTGGTCTCGACGGTCAGGTTCACCTTCTTGATGGACGCATTCGCTCCTACCGTCGCCGAGACCGGGCCCGTACTCGCCGCCGCGAGCGTCACCGCGACCAGCAGCGCTGCCCACGCGGTGCGAGAACCCCAAGACTTGAACATCGGTCCACCTTCCTGCGCACGCAGTGCCCATCGTTGAACATGCACCGTAGTGCCCATGACGCAAGGTAAGAACCCAGCACTGCACGGGGCTTCACAGCGGAAGTCGGCCGCTGGGCGAACTCACTGCTCGTGCTGGTGTTGCTCACGTTCCCAGAAGGCGAAGCCCACGGTCGGGTCGCGGATCGACGCGACCGGCTGGCTGGCTGGGTCCCACAGGGCAGATCGACACCGGGCAACGCCCGGGGGTCTCGAGCAGCGAGCACGTCGCGCGATCGAGCACGACCTCGATCTGCGACGGCAGCTGCACCTGCACCGTCGTGGACTCCCCACCCTCGAGGTTCACCGTCTGGGTGATCTCGCCGCGGCACCCCAGCGTCACCTCACTCGAAAGAGGGAAGCGGAGGGGGTACGACCCCGGAGAGCCGCGAGCGACATCGCGAGTTATCCGCTCTTCGAGCGCTGTGCCCCTCGGATCGGACGCATCGAGGAAGGCGCGCCCGTTTCCACACAACGATCGTGGGCGCTGAGGGGCTCGAACCCCCGACCTCCTCCTTGTAAGCACTCCAACCCTGAGCGCTGTGCTAACTCACGCAGAACCCACAACAACAAGAGGACGCCGCGAGCGACACGGCGCGAGTTATCGGGTCTCGCGCAATCACGAGGTCGACGAAAGTGGGACGCGCCGCTCGGTCTCGACAACCCGATGTCCGGGCGGTCACGCGGCAGTGGCGCTGACCGTGATGGAAGGTGAGCTGCGGTTCCCGGCGAGGTCGTATGCCTTCACGTAGTACCAGTAGGTGCGGCGCGCGCTGACACCGCTGTCGGTGTAGGTGTTCGCCGCGGTGGTGGCGATGATCGAGTACTTGCCGCTCACCTTGGTGCTCCGGAAGATCTCATAGCCGGCGACGCCACTGCCGCTGTCGGTTGCGCCAGTCCAGGACAGCGTGATGGCGCGCTTCC
>JALHSW010000246.1 GCA_022865365.1 Acidimicrobiia bacterium
CGGCAAGGAGATTTCCATCCGCGAGCTCGCCTCGCTCGTCGCCGAGTTGACGGGGTACACCGGGTCGATCACCTGGGACACAACCAAACCAAATGGGCAGCCCCGTCGGCGCCTCGACACCAGCCGCGCGCGCGAGACCTTCGGCTTCGAGGCGACTACATCCCTGCGCGACGGACTGGCCCGGACGATCTCGACCTACCTCGATCAGGCCCAGGCGGAACTGCCGTAGTCGTCGTGTCAATGCACGACGTTGTTGGCATCGGGCCGCCAGATCTCGGCGACGATCCGCGTTCGTGAAGCAAGACCGGTCAACCGTGGGTACGCTTCCGGGCGTGGCCTCCGGAACGAATGTTGCGCGTGGTGAGGAGGTTTCCGTCGAAGCCGCCCAACCGACGCGGGACCACCAGACCGTCACCTCGGAGGGTGAGCCTCTGCACGACCTGCCGGCCGGCTCGTCGCTGCGAGACACGCGAACCCACGTCGACGACCGCGGCACCGTCTTCGAGCTCTACGACTCGCGCTGGGACTGGCACCCGGCGCCCATGGTCTTCTCGTACTGCTTCACGATCCGCCCGGAAAAGGTGAAGGGCTGGGGTGTGCATCGTGAGCACGAAGACCGGTATGTCCTCATGTTCGGGGAAGCCAAGGTGGTGCTCTACGACGGTCGCGCGGACTCGCCTACGTTCGCCCTGGTCTCAGAAGTGCATCTGACGGAATACCGCAGACAGCTCCTCAGCATCCCGGTCGGGGTATGGCACGCCACCGAGAACCTCGGGGACAAGGATCTGGTCATCGCCAACTTCCCCACGATGCCGTACGACCATGCGAACCCGGACAAGTTCCGGCTGCCGCTCGACACGGATCAGATCCCATACCGCTTCGAGGGTGTCCGCGGCTGGTGAGCGGGGCGCGCGCGCCGACGCGGCCCCCTCGCAGCCCCCGCCTTCGCCTGCCGACGCTCCTCGGGTCGCGAGCGCGGTCCCGACCATCCGGAACCCCGAGCGTCTCGGCCGTTGCCTCGACGCCGCCCGCCACGTCGCCACCGATGACGGAGTCGAGATCGAGCTCATCGTCGTGCTCGACGGCGCCGACCCCGACGTCGCGGTCTTCCTCGCCGAGCGCGCGCCGGACGCGACCGTCGTCTCGTGGCCCGAGCGGCGCGGCCTGGCCGCGGGGCTGAACGCGGCGCTCCGAGCGACGCGCTGCTCGCACGTCGCGGTCCTCCAGGACGACGCGGTACCCCAGCCGGGGTGGCTTGCCTCACTCCTGCGCACCGCTGCGGACTCCCCACGCGCCGGAGCCGTCGGGAGCCTCGTGCTGTCCCCGGACGGCAACGTCCAGACGGCCGGGGCGATCCTCGGAGGAGACGGGACGCCCGCCGTGCCGTGGACCGGCGAGCCTCCCCCGGCAACGACCTTCGCTGAGGTCCGCGCCGTCGACTACGTCGGGACCGCGTCGGTGCTGGTGAGCCGGGCCGCGTGGTCGGCCGTCGGGGGCTTCGACGAGGATTTCTACCCCGCCATCTACGTGGACGTCGACTTCTGCACTGGCCTCTGGCGTGCCGGTTGGCTCGTCCTCCTCGATCCGCACTCGGTCGTGTCTCATGAGCGCTTCGGCAGCACGACCCAGCGCTTCCGCGAGTTCCTCTACCAGCGAAACCGCGTCCGCTTCATGACGAAATGGGGTTCCTTCGTTGCCGGGAGGCCCCCCGGGGCGCAGAGCGCGTCAGAGGTGGAAGCCGCGATCGCCCGTGTCGCGCGATGGCTCGAGGACCCACCGGCAGCCTCTTCGCCGTCCGGTGGCGGACCTCCGGCGGAAGCATCGCCGATCGTCTACGTGGCACGCGAGCGCGACCTCCTGCGCGCCTACGTGACCGAGCTCGAGTCGCGCGTCGCGGAACTGATCACCGAGTCGGCGGCACTCTCGGCCGCGCACGACGAACTGCACGCTGCCCACCATGATCTGATGTCGACCCACGTCGGACTTGACTCAACCCATGAGGAGCTCGAGGCGGCCCACCGCAATCTGGTGTCGGCCCACCACAAGCTGGACGC
>JALHSW010000247.1 GCA_022865365.1 Acidimicrobiia bacterium
CGCCCGTGCTCACCGCGGGGGTGCTCGTCCACGTATCGACGCATCGACGCCTCGGCCTGAGCGGAGAGATCCTCACCGAAGTGCCCGTAGATCGACCCGACGGTCCCGACCGGGTCGGCGATCAGGTCGCCGTACGCGACGTCGACGAAGCGATCGTCGCCGTGGCGGTCGCGCCAGTCCATGACGCGGTTCACGATCTCCTCGGCGACGGCCGTCCATCGCGTGTTGATCGAGTCGCCGTGGTCGGCGTCGCTGAACGTGCCCGAGAGGACGCGCGCGAGGCTGCACACCGACCCCACGACGGTGACCGGGTCGCGATGGGTCATCACCAGGCGTGCGTCGGGGTACTGCGCCACCAGTGCGTCGAGCGCCAGCGAGTGCTGTGGCGTCTTGAGCGCCCACCGTCCGGGCGCGCTCGACTGCAGCAGTGAGAGCGCGCCGTGGTGATACTCGTACGCCGAGGTGAAGTCGCACCCGAACAGCCAGTCCCCGTACGAGGGGACGTTCGCGACGGTCTCCCAGAGCAGGCTCTTGAAGTCCTGCGCGAGGAGCGTGACGCACTCGGTCGGGCCGTCGGGCGCTTCGTAGTGGATCGCCTTGAACTCGGGGTTCAACGCATCCATCGCGGCCCCGGTGGCTCGCGCGGCGTCGATGCGCGGATCGGTCGCGAACGTCGACGCCGTGGGGGGCGGGACGCAGTCGGAGGCTTCCCACCGCATCAGCGAGCGGTTGGCCGGGTCGCGGTGGAGCAGCTCGCTGAGCAGCGTCGTCCCCGTGCGGGGGAGGCCGAGCACCACCAGTGGCCGCTCGACGGGCGCACGGCGGGCCTACGGGTGCTGCGTCAGCCAGTCGGTGACGCGGAGGCGGTTCACGAGGCTCGCCGTGATCTGGGCCTCGATGGCGAGCTCGCCGAGCTCGGTCAGCTCGGCCTCGCGCTCGAGCGCCTCCACGTAGTGGTCGAGGCCTTCGCGACAGGAGTCGAGTCCGAGGTCGTCGAGTCCGAAGTCGTCGAATCCGAAGCACTCGAGTCCGGTCGTAGCGCGCGCGTTCGCCACGAGGGTGTCCGCGTCCATGCATGCATTCTCGCGCGCAGGCGTCCGCCGGCCCCGCTGCCCCTGACGCTTCGTCGGGTAGCCTCGCCGCTTCCCGACCCCGCAGGAAGGCAGCCCATGCTCGATCTCGTCCTGCGCGGTGGCACGGTCGTCGACGGCACGGGAGAACCGGGTGTCCGGGCCGACGTCGGCATACGTGATGGCCGGATCGTCGAGGTGGGCGCGCTCGACGAGGATGAGACCACCATGATCGACGCCGACGGGCTGCTCGTGGTGCCCGGGTTCGTCGATCCGCACACCCACTACGACGCCCAGCTGTTCTGGGACCCGACGGCTTCGCCGTCGAACGTGCACGGGGTGACGACGGTGATCGGTGGGAACTGCGGATTCACCCTCGCCCCGCTCGATCCCGAAGATGCCGACTACCTCCGCCGGATGATGGCGAAGGTGGAGGGCATGCCGCTCGAGGCGCTCGAGAACGGGGTCCAGTGGACCTGGCGTGACTTCGGTGAGTACCTCGAGCGCGTCGAGGGCAAGGGGCTCGGCGTCAACGCGGGCTTCCTGGTCGGGCACTGCGCGTTGCGACGAAGGATCATGGGCAAGGACGCGGTCGGAAACGTCGCGACGCCCGAGCAGGTCGACGCCATGCGGTCGCTGCTCGCGACCTCGCTGGAATCCGGAGGCTTGGGCTTCTCGACGTCGCGAGCGTTCACCCACTCCGATGGTGACGGCGAGCCGGTTCCCTCCCGCCACGCCACGCCCGATGAGGTGCTCGCACTCTGCGAAGAGGTCGCGCATCACCCCGGCACCACGGTCGAAGCCATCACCGACGGCTGCCTCAACGGGTTCTCCGACGACGAGATCGACCTCTTCGCCCGCATGTCGGCGACGGCGCAACGTCCGCTCAACTGGAACGTGCTCACCGTCGACTCGACGAACCCGGCCGGGGTCGAGCGCCAGCTCGCCGCCGCCGACCGCGCCGCCGAGGTCGGCGGGCGCATCGTCGCCCTGACGATGCCGATCCTGGTGGGGATGAACATGAACTTCGCGAACCACTGCGCGCTGTTCCTCATCCCCGGGTGGGGTGACGTGCTGCGTCTGCCGCGGGCCGAGGCGATCGCGAAGCTGCGTGATCCCGCGGTCCGCCGATCGCTCGACGAACGCGCTCATTCCGACGAGGCTGGGGTGCTCCGGCGCCTGACCGGCTGGGGGACGTACCGCATCGGCGACACGTTCTCCGACGAGAACGCGGCGCTGGGCGGGCGAACGGTCGGCGAGATCGCCGCGGCGCGCGGCACGGCACCATTCGACACGCTGCTCGACATCGTGATCGCCGACGACCTGCGGACGGTCCTGTGGCCGTCGGCGACCGACGACGATCCGGCGAGCTGGGAGCTGCGGGCGCAGGTGTGGACCGACGAGCGGGTCCTCATCGGCGGGTCCGATGCGGGGGCGCACCTCGATCGCATGTGCGGTGCCCCGTACCCCACGGCCTTCCTCGCCGACTGCCTCCGCGGGCGGGGGCTGCTCCCGGTCGAGCAGGCGGTGCGGCTCATGACGTCGGTGCCCGCCGATCTCTTCGGGCTACGCCATCGGGGGCGCATCGCGCCGGGGTTCGTGGCCGACCTCGTGGTCCTCGATCCGGCCACCGTCGACGCGGGCCCGATCCAGCTGGTCGACGACCTGCCCGGCGGGACGTCGCGCCTGGTGGCCGACTCGGTCGGCGTGCGTCACGTGTTCATCGGGGGCGTGGAGACCGTGCGTGACGGGGCCGCGACCGGCGCGCTCCCGGGGCGGATCCTGCGGTCGGGCCGTGACACCGACACCGTCGCGGTGCGCTAGCCGGCGTTCCCGGGCGCGCCGCCCTTCAGAACAGCTCGAGCTTCAGAACAACTTGCGCTTCAGAACAGCTTGAGGTGGTCGGGGGCTCCGCCCCGGAGCTCCTCGAGGTCGATCTCGACGCATTCGACGCCGCGGCTCTCGGCGAAGACCCGGGCCTGGGGCTTGATGCGCGTTGCCACGAGCATCCCTCGGGTCGGCGCGAGCGTGCCGTCGCGGTCGAGGCGCTCCTGGTAGCGGAGGAGCTGCTCGACGCCGGCGATCTCGCCGACCCGCTTGATCTCGACCACCACGGCGCGGCCCTCGCCGTCGCGGCACAGCAGGTCGACCGGCCCGACGTCGGTGGGGTACTCACGCCGTACGAGGAGCAGGTCGTCGCGCAGCGCCTGCACCCGCGCGGCCAACAGCTCCTGGAGCTCGGCTTCGACCCCGTCCTTGGCGAGACCGGGATCATCGCCGAGCTCGTAGGCTTCGTCGAAGAGCACCTCATGAAGCTCGATGACGAGCTGCTCACCTTTCGCGTTGGCGACGGTGATCACTCCGTCGACCTCTTGGATCGTGCAGGGCGGGTTCATCCAGTTGAGCGGCTTGTAGGCCTTGGCGTCCGCGTGGATCGCGATCGATCCGTCGGCCTTGAACAGGAGCAGCCGACGGGCCGGGGGGAGACGGGCCCCGAGACGCCCGGAGTACTCGACGGAGCAGTCGGCGAGGACGAGGCGCACGCCCCGCGTTGTACCACGACGCTGCCCAGGACGCGCGCCGTCCGGCGACGAGGTGGCCCGGGCATGGAGCGCCCCGACGGGACCGGCGCGCCGCGGCGGCCGTACCATCGCGCCGTGGATTTCTACAGCGACGTCCTGCTCGAGATCGTCACCGCGCTCGGCGCGGCGCTGTTCATCGCCAACGCGTACGCGCTGATCCGCCGGGGTGCCGACCGCCGCCAGGCCGCGCGTGACGCGGTCGTGCGATCGCGCCCGGGCAGCCCCGTGCGCAAGGAGGTGCGGGCCACCCGCAGCACGCTCGACCAGGCGCCGGTGGCGCGCACGGTCACGTTCATGATCCTCGGTCTCGTCGTCGCGATCTGGGGGATCGCGACGATCGTGGCGTAGCGTCGACTCATGACAACACGGCGTATCTGGCTCGCGCCGATCCTCGACCTGGCGTGCATCGTCGGCGTCATCCTCGGCGGGGCCGGCCAGCACAACATCAACGAGGGCATCAGCTGGTTCCTCATGGTGCTGTGGCCACTCGCGGTCGGCTGGTACGGGGTCTCACTGCTGACCAAGATCTACACGAGCACCGATCGGGAATGGGCCCGGCTCTTGGTGAACCTGGCCGGGGGCATGCTCGTCGGGTCGGTGCTCCGCGGGACGTTCACCGATCGGCCGATGTTCTCGATCTTCACCGTGATCTACGTCGCGTGGATGGTCCTCACGGCCTTCGGCTGGCGCTTCGTCGCGATGCTCGGGAAGATGCGCCGCGACCGCCGTCAGCGCGTCGCGCGCGCCATGTAGAACCACAGCGGGAACGGCGCGCCGGCCGCGTGCATGGCCGCTCGTGCCGCGAGCAGCGTCCGGCCCGCCGCGGTCTGCTCGTAGAACCAGGCTTCGGTCTGTCCGCCCGCGGGCGGGCCGTCGGCCAGGGCGATTGCCACCTCTTCGTAGTAGCTGCGGATGTCGTGCGCGACGCTCACCGGATCGGCAACGAGCCCGGCCTCCTGCCAGTCGGCGCCCTCGGCGATGCGGTGGAGCGCGTCGAGCGCGTCGGGTACGGCGTCGGCGTCGATCGCCCGGCCGACCGAGGTCACGCCGCGCGCGGCGAGCGTGCGGTCATAGGCCCCACGAAGCGCACGCGCCTCGTCGACCGCCCCGGGGAGCGATGCATCGTGTCGGGGTGGGAGCGCGCACGCGAGCGGCGAGTCATTCGACTCGATGACCTCGGGGTGATCCTCGAGCACCGGCCCGGACGGTCGCTCCAGCAGCGCAAACGCACGTCGGAGCACGTCGTGCTGGAACGCGGCGTCGCCCGGCTTGCCGAGCGGGCGCCCGAGAGGGAACTCGCCGTAGAGCGCACGGGGCGGCAGGAGCCGTTCGGCGACGGGACGCACCGAGATCAGCGAGACCGTCGCGAGGCCGGCCGCTTCGAACACATGCGCGAGCACACACACGGTGCGCGAGCAGAGCGGTCAGACGGGGGTGAGCAGCACCACGTCGACGGCGTCGTCGAGCAGCAGCGCCGCGGCCCGTGGTCCGCTGTCGAGGCGGATCGCCGTGAGGGTGTCCTCCTGGTTGCCCGCGAACGCGAGGTGGCGCGGGGCGACCGAGCCGATGACACCGTCGGCCGCGAGCTCCTCGAGCCGGTCGATCGGGTAGACGACGTCGAGGTCGGCCGCGAACCCGGCCCGGTCGAAGTTGGGGCTCCAGTGCCCGAGGGCGAGGTCGCGCCGCTCACGCGGGATCACCCGGAACGAGGTGTCGTCGTTCGTGAACCCGTCGTCACCGACCACGTGCAGCGCGGCCGTGGTCACGATCGCGACCCTCGACTCGGCGAGGGGCTTCGGGGTGGTCCACGGCGTCGGCCCGAGGTCGGGCATCGTCATGCCGGCCGCGTAGTCGCGCATCGGGGTGTCGCTCACGCCGGTGCCTCCACCTCGAGGACGCGCCGCTCGGCCGGCAGCGAGTCGTACAGGTCGGCGACCAGGTCGCGCTTCAGGGCCTGGTAGCCCGCATCGTCCCAGAGGTTGCGCCACTGGTGGGGATCCTCGTCGAGGCGGTACAGCTCGCCCTCGGTCCCGTCGTAGTGGACGCCGCAGGGGCTGAGCACCCGCTCGCCCCACGACTTCTCGAGTCCGTTGGGCTGGCCGTCGGTGCTCTCCTCGTACGCGGTGCACAGCCACCCGTCGCGCACGATCGATCGCAGGTGCATGCCGTAGCCGGGGAACTGGCTGTCCCACTCACAGAGAGCCCGTTCGTGGACACCCCCGCCTTCGGCGACGGGCAGCGCGTGACCCTGCATCCAGTCGGCCGGAGCGACGCCCGCGATCTCACAGAACGTGGGCGCGAGGTCGACCTGGCCCACCGGGTCGGTGACCTCCGCCGGCGCGACACCGGCCGACGGCGCCGGACGCCACACCATCGGGAGTCGCATGAGCGAGTCGGTGTGGTACGGACCCTTGTAGATCAGCCCGTAGTCGCCCTGGAGCTCGCCGTGGTCGGTGGTGAAGATCACGTCGGTGCGGTCGAACCAACCACGCTCGGCGATCCGCGCGAGCACACGGCCGGTCGCCTCGTCGATGAGCTCGTTCATCACGTGGATCTTGGCCGTGATCTCGCGGAGCTGGTCGTCGGTGAGCGACGCGGGATTGAAGAACATCGGCCCGCCCTCGGCGTTGAGGAACCGTCCCTCCCACCACGCGAGCCAGTGCGCCGGCTTCTGTGCGAGCACCGCGCTGATGGCGTCGGGCGATCCCGGGTGTCCGGGCGGAAGGTCGAGGTCGTGCCAGTCGACGCGGCCGAGCTCGGACGCCGGCGGGTCCCAGGGGTGGTGCGGGTCGGGGAAGCTGAGCCAGCAGAACCAGTCGTCGTCGGCATCGAGCGAGTCGAGCCAGTCGATCGTGCGGTCCGCGACCCAGTCGGTGTGGTACCAGCCGCGCGGGATCGGGTTGTTCTTGGTCTCCGGTGCCATCGTGTCGCCGCCGGGCTCGGCGCCGAGCAGGGGTGCGAAGCTCTCGAGGTGCTCGGGGTGGTTCGTCTCGAGCCACCGGCCGTAGTGCTGAATCGAGTGACCCCGGAACGACGCGACGTGGGCAGCCTGCGCGGAGTGCTCGAAGCCGCGCCACGGTCCGGTGTCGCCGCGCATCCAGCGGGCGTTCTCCTCCCACTTCCCCTTCGGGTCGAAGGCCGGCTCGAAGTGCGCCTTGCCGAGCAGCGCGGTGCGGTACCCGGCCTCGTCGTGCAGATAGGCGGCGACGCTCGGCGCGTCGACGGGCAGGGGGATGCCGTTGGCGACGACGCCGTGGGTGCGCACGTACTGGCCCGTGAGCATCGTCGAGCGCGCGGGCATGCACACCGTGTTCTGGTTGTACGCACGCTCGTAGCGGATCCCGTCGGCGGCGAGTCCGTCGACGACCGGCGTGCGGGCGATCGTGCCGCCGTTGCAGCCGAGCGCGTCGTAACGCTGCTGGTCGGTCGTGACGAACAGGATGTTGCGGCCCATGTGCCTAGTCTGGCGAGCGTTGCCCTCTGCCGTCGAACAGGAGACCGCTCGTGAGCCACATCGATCCCAGCCACATCGATCCCGGCGACGACCAGATCTCGGCCATGGTGACGAGCAACCTCGAGACGCCGATCGTGATGGTGAACCTCAACCGCTACCGGGAGCGGGCCGTGTACGACGCTCCGGGACCGGACGACGACGTGAGCGGACGCGATGCGTACATGCGTTACGGGGAGGTCGCCCTGCGGGCGATGGGCGAGGTCGGGGCCCGGGTCCTCTGGGGCGTGCCGACCGAAGCGGTCTTCGTCGGCTGCGACCACGACGCCTACGACGAGGTGCTCGCCGTCTGGTACCCGAGCCGGGCCGCGTTCGTGGAGATGACGGACATCGCCTGGTACCGGGATGCGCTCGTGCACCGCACCGCCGCGCTCGAGCACGCGTCGATCCTCGCCTGCACC
>JALHSW010000248.1 GCA_022865365.1 Acidimicrobiia bacterium
CTGGCGTCTCGACGCCCTCGGCGACGGCGCGTAGCCCGAGCGCGTGAGCGAGGCTGACGACCGCGGTGCAGATCGCCGAGTCCTCGGGGTCGCGTCCGAGGCCGTCGACGAAAGTCCGGTCGACCTTCAGGGCCTCCACCGGGAAGCGCTTGAGGTACGTCATCGACGAGTAGCCGGTGCCGAATTCGTCGACTGCGAGGTGCACTCTGAGCGAGCGCAGCGCGCCCAACGCGCGCACCGCCGACTCGGCGTCACGCATCTGGGCGGTCTCGGTGATCTCGAGCCACACCAGATCGGGCTGCACGCGAGTGGCCTGGAGGACCCGGGCGACGTCGGCCGGGAGCCCGGGCTCCGCGAGCTGCCGTGGTGAGAGGTTCACGCTGATCGTCACGTCGGATCCGTGCGAGTGCCAGTACTCGGCCTGGCGACACGACTCCTCGAGTGCCCACGATCCGATCGGCACGACCAGGCCGGTGTCCTCCGCGAGGCCGACGAACTCGTCGGGCCCGACGAGACCGCGCTGGGGGTGCTGCCAGCGAAGGAGCGCCTCGAAGCCGGAGATGCGTCCCGTCTCCAGGTTCACGATCGGCTGGTAGTGCATGCACAGCTCGCCGCGCTCGAGCGCGCGGTGCAACTCGTTGCCGGTGCGAAGGTGCCGCACGGCCTGGTCGTGGGCATCGGTGCGGAACAGCTCGGAGCGGGCACGGCCCTGATCCTTGGCCCGGTACATGGCGGCGTCGGCATTGCGCAGGAGGGTCTCGGGGGTCTCGAGCTCGTTGCCCGAGAGCGCGATACCGACGCTCGCGGTCACGAACACCTCGCCTTCGGCGAGTGTGATGGGCTTCGCGACGGCGTCCGACAGCCGCCGTGCGAGCTCCTGCGCTGTCGTCTCGTCGGGCACGGCGTTGCACAGCACCGTGAACTCGTCGCCACCGAAGCGCGCGACGGTGTCGCTCGGTCGCATCGTTGCCCGCAGTCGGTCCGCGAGCGCCACGAGCAGCCGGTCGCCCGCGGGGTGGCCGAGGCTGTCGTTGACCACCTTGAAGTGATCGATGTCGAGGAAGAGCACCGCGAGGTGTGCGTCGTGATCGCTCTCACTGAGTGCGCGCTGGAGGCAGTCGACGAACAGGGTGCGGTTCGGGAGGCCCGTGAGCGGATCGTGGATCGCCTGGTGCGCGATCAGCTCGCCGCTCGAGCGGCGCTCGGTGATGTCCTCGATCTGACATACGAAGTAGAGCGGGCGTCCGTCCGGGTCGCCCGCGACCGAGCCGGAGTGCGAGACCCACACCGGACGTCCGTCGGCATGGATGTAGCGCTGTTCGAGCCGGTACGCGGTGCCGGGACCCGAGAGCGCGCGTTGCATGGTGTCGCCGACCTCGGCCCGGTCGTCGGGGTGGGTCAGCGCGAGCAGGGACACCCCGGTCAGCTCGTCCTCGGCGCGCCCGACCATCTGGGCGAGCGCGCGGTTCGCGCGGAAGCAGCGTCCGTCGGGTGCGATGAGAGCCATGCCGATCGGCGCGTGGTCGAACGCAGTGCGGAAGCGTTCCTGGGCCTCGCGCAGCTCCGCGTCGGCGCGTTGGCGCGTGCTGACGTCGTGACACGTGACCACGAAGCCCTCGACCGCGGGATCGTCGAGCAGATTGGTGCCCATCACCTCGAGCGTGCGCCACGATCCGTCTTCGTGCTGCGCTCGCACTTCGATGCGCTCGGTCTCACCGGGCCGCTGGAGGCTGTCGAAGAAGATGCCGAGCGCGCGGTCGCGATCGTCGGGGTGAAGGAACGCGAAGGGGTTCGAACCGAGCAAGGGCGGGATCCGCCGCCCGAAGAGCCGTTCGGCTGCCGGTCTGGCGTAGGTGAGGTGCCCTTCGGCGTCGATCACCGCGATCAGGTCGTGGGAGTCGCGCAGCATCGCCTGGAGTCGGGCCTCGCTGCGCCGCAACCGGACGCCGACGTCTTCCAGGGCGCGCCGGGTCTGACGCTCGTGGAGCCAGAGCGTCGTCGCGGTGAGGAATGTCCCGAGGGCCACTCCGAACGCGAGCGCGAAGATCGCCTCCGTACTCATCCCGCCCAGATGTCGTCGTGATCGCCGGGCGACCTGAGCGCTATTCCTGGGCTCTGGATTCGGGCCTGGGCCCGGGCCTGGGCTGGGGCTCGAACCCAGGCTGTGACTAGGGCTGGTGCCCCGTGAAGGCGTCGAGGATCCGGGCCGCAGCGACCGGAGGCGGGACCCGCCCGGCCAGCACCTCTGGTTCGAGCGCGGCGGCCTGCCTTGAGGCCTCCTGGTCGGTCTGGAGGCGCTCCAGGAGCGACGCAGCGACCTCGGACCACAGCCAGGTTCGGGACTGCTCGGCCCGCCGCCCGGCGAGGTCGCCCGACGCAACCACTGCATCGTGGTGTGCCTCGACGGCCGCCCACGCCTCGTCGACGCCA
>JALHSW010000249.1 GCA_022865365.1 Acidimicrobiia bacterium
CCATGCGACCACGGCTGCGGCCATCGGCCGTGAGCTCGGTCTGGTCGGCGAGGTCGTGACCGGGCCCGACCTCGACGAGATGGACGACGACGCGCTTGCTGCACGCGTCGAGAACATCGCCGTGTTCGCCCGAGTCGCCCCCTCGCACAAGGTGCAGATCGTCCGTGCACTCCGTGACCGCGGCCATGTCGTCGCGATGACCGGTGACGGCGTGAACGACGCCCCTGCCCTGAAGGCCGCGGACATCGGCGTCGCGATGGGCATCACCGGCACCGAGGTGAGCAAGGAAGCCGCGACCATGGTGCTCACCGACGACAACTTCGCCACGATCGTCGAAGCCGTGCGCGGCGGTCGGTCGATCTACTACAACATCGTCAAGTTCGTCCGGTTTCAGCTCTCCACCAACATGGGCGCGATCATCACGATCCTCACCGCGTCGTTGCTCGCGCTTCCGGCCGCCGGTGGCCCCTTCTTCAGCCCGCTGGGGCTGCTGTGGGTGAACCTGATCATGGACGGCCCGCCGGCGATGGCACTCGGCGTCGATCCGCCGAGTCCGGGCATCATGGATCGATCGCCCCGAGACCCGAAGGCATCGATCCTCGGGATTCGACGCTTCGGGATCGTGCTCACTGCCGGCGCGGTCATGGCCGTGGGCACGCTCGGCGTCTACCTCTACGCCGCCGACGGCTTCGACCCCCTCGGGCCTCACGAAACAGCGCGTGCCTCCACGATGGCGTTCACGACGTTCGTCCTGTTCCAGATGTTCAACCTGTTCAACGCCCGGTTCGAGCGGGCGAGCAGCCTGGGGCGCCACGCACTGAAGAACGCCAAGCTCTGGATGGCCCTCGTCGTCGTGGTGCTGCTCCAGGTGATCGTTGTGCACGTGCCCGCCCTGCAGGAGCTGTTCACCCGTCAGGACGTCGCGGCCACAGTCTCGCCCCTCGATTGGGTCGTGATGGTCGCCGCCGCGTCGACGGTGCTGGTGGTGGAAGAGGTGAGAAAGGCGGTCGTCCGCTCGCACAGCACCACCGAGGCCTGACTCTGGCGGCCCCTCGATCAGTGACCGTCAGTCCTCGTGGGCGAGGACCGACAGCAGCTCACCGACCTTGTGGTGGCGTTCCACGGGATGGCGCATCGGACGGTTGGGGTTCACCCGGTACTCGTTTCGCCGTCCGACCCGGCGAACGCTCAGATAGCCGCCCTGCTCCAGCTCGCCCACGATGCGCTGGGCGGCACGTTCGGTGATGCCGACCCGATCAGCGACGTCGCGGAGGCGAAGGTCGGGCTCGCGGGCGATCGAGAGCAGCACATGCGCATGGTTGGTGAGAAAGGTCCACGTCGTGCCGTCGTCTTCATCACGAGCCGCCATCGAGCCTCCCGGCCGTCTAACCCACCAGAGCAAATGTAGGAATTAGTTTTCCGGTCATCACAGGCTACTCAGGTCAAGGGGCGCGACCAAGAGACGCTAGAATTTTCGTGTTTCGACATTCGTTCTTCTCCCAGCGATCGGTGGGTGACGAGTTCCCATGGAGCAGCTCATCGAGGGACTGTTGGACGATGCCGGTCGCGCCGGCCTCGCTTGGGTCGCGCTCGCCGCGTTCCTCTTCGCCTTCGCCGAGACCGCGCTGTTCACGGACCTGCTCGTTCCCGGCGAGGTCGGGATGATCCTCGTCGGGGCGGTCAGCGCACGGGCCGGGCTCGACGTGTGGTGGGTCATCCTCGCGGCCGCTGTCGGCGCCACGCTCGGCGACTCGGTGGGTTGGTGGCTCGGGGCACGCTTCGGTCTGCGGATCCTCAGCCGCTTCCCCAAGCTCGAACGCCGCCTCACCCCTGCGGTCGAGCGAGCCCATCGCTACTTCGAGGTTCGCGGCGGTGCCGTCGTGTTCTGGGGCCGCTTTGTCGGCGCGCTGCGAGGGGTCGTCTCGTTGGTCGCCGGGACGGCGGGCATGCCCTACCGGCGCTTCCTGGCTTGGAACGCGCTGGCGTCGATCTGCTGGACGACGACCGTGATCCTGGCTGGCTACGCCTTCGGTCGCAACATCGATGCCGTGCTCAGTGAGATCGGACTCGCCGTCGC
>JALHSW010000250.1 GCA_022865365.1 Acidimicrobiia bacterium
TCGCCACGATGGGGGACCGCGCCAAGGCCAAAGGGGTCGAACGGCTCGGCAAGGTCAGCCTGCTCGTCCTCGACGAGAGATGGCCGCCAAGTTACCTCCAGGTGTACTGCGACGCGGTCGTCGATCGCGACCCGACCCTCGTGGTCGACGTGATGACGGCCGTCGCCGGCAGGATGTCAGGAGAGCCACTCGGTGAGGACGCCCGCCCGTTCGTCGAGCAGATGGCCAAGGACGAGGGCAGGGTCGTGCTGCGCTGCCGGCCGTACGCGACGTTCGCCACGCCCCCGCGCCACCTCCACCGCAACGACCAGGACGACAAGGTCACCCACTGGCTCTCCGGCTCCGTCGCCTGGGACGCCACCGACCCGAGTGAACGGGGCTGATGCGCTCACCCGCTATGGAACGCAACCCACGACCGGCGGAAGAGAAACCGAAGAAACTAGGGGTGGCGTCGCGAGTGCTCGTCGCGCGTCACATCCGCGACGCTCTGACCAGCGCAAGCGCGCCCCCGCCAGGATTCGAACCTGGGCGCACGGTTTAGGAAGACGTTGCCAGTCGTCCGGGCAGTCCCGCTACGTCCGTTGCGTGTTGTCCTGTCCCGTGGATCGTACGTCTGGTCCCACTGAGTCCATCCAGTATCGGGGAGTAGTAGGGATGGGGGTCGAGGAAGCCGCCATGAGCGGGAAGCTGTCGTCGACATCCGGCGTCTTCGGCGCTGGCGTGATTCCAGCTCGCAGTCCATGCACGCCTCGGTATCTGGCGCTAGAACAGTGGTACACATCCGCCAGATTGCGTCACGAAGGGTTCGAAGTCATGCCGATGAACCGGCCGAACGTGTCGCGGTTTGCTGCGATCAAGCTGTTGCTGCTGGTCGCAGCGTTTCTTTCGTTCCTGCTCTCGGTTGGGCTGTTCTTCCTGGCGGAGGAGCGTGCGCAGGGGATCTTCGTGGGCCTTTGGGTGCCGTCGATCCTCTCTTTGGGCGCGCTGATGCTGGTCGGGGAGGACAAGCGATGAGCTTGGCCGTGCTGTTCGCCATCGGCTGCGTTGTGTTCGTGATCGCGATGACGGCCGTGTTCATCTTTGGTCTGACGCAGTTCGATGCTTGGCAGAAGCGTGACGAGGCTGACGGGGCGAAGCCTCCCGCCTGATCAACCGGGTGAACGGCGGGAGTTGGGCGAGTCAGGTCGCGGGGACATCGTTGGCAATGCGGGCGAGGTTCCGTAGGGCGGCTCGACACACGATGGCGTAGGGGAGTCCCCACGCCGGGATCTCGAAGACGACGCGGGTGTGGTGGGCGTCGACGGGTTCGATTCGGTGCCCGGTGGCGGCGAGGCCGGCCACGCGCCAGTGCCACGTTCGCCCGGGTTCCACGGCTGTGATCGTGAAGGGGAGCCACGGTCCGATAGGAGTTCGGATTCGGCCGTGCGTCCCCGGACGGATCTCGTCATCGCTGCACTCGACGTCTCGCACTGAGGGTCCCCACTCGGGCCAGTGGCGGGGTTGTGCGAGCAGCATCCACATCGTCGACGCCGGCGCGGCGATGACTCGGGCGATGTCCATTTCAGGCGCCGAACGCGTCGGCGGGAACTTCGCGTTCTCCCGCTTGGATGGCCGCGACGATGCGACGGGCGACGGCACTGGGCTCGAGGCCGGGGCGAAGCCGGGGGGCCACGCCGGCGATCGGGCGGTCTGCGAGGCCGGTCTCGGTGTGGGGTGGGCGCGCGTCGGTCACGGTGACACCGGCCTTGCGGAGCTCGCGTGTCAGTGCCCGGTCCGCGGCGGTGAGCGCGGCTTTGGAGGCGGCGTAGGCGACCATGCCGGGCAGCGGTTGCTCGGCGACTACGGCGCTGATGTTCGCGATGAAGCCGTGGGACTCGGTGAGCGCGGGGAGTGCGGCACGGATGAGCCAAAGTGGCCCCAACACGTTGGTGAGGAACAGCTCCTCGATCACGACGTCGTCGGTCTCGATCAGGGAGCCGAACGCGACGATCCCTGCTGCATTCACGAGCCCGTCGAGTCGGCCGTTCGCCGTGAGGGCGGCGTTGACGATCGCGGTTCCCGCGTGCGAGTCGCGAAGGTCCGCTACGACCACGGTCGCGTCGATCCCAATGGCTTCGAGGGCGCCCTGATTGCGAGCGGTCAGCGTCAATCGCGCGCCGAGGTCGGCGAATTGTCTCGCGATCTGCCGACCGATACCACCGGTCGCTCCGGTCACGACGATCGAGGCACCATCGAGAGCACGGTCGGCCATGTCAGCGTCCCGATGTGAGTGGCTCGGCTGCACCGTGGACGCCGTGGATGCGCTTCGGGGCGGCAGCTCGGACCGAGACCCCCGGTGCCCAGTGCGCGATGGGGGCTCGGTCGACCGCGAAGCCGGCTGCAGCTACGAGCCCGGTCTCGCAGTGGACGACGCGAGCATGGCGCAGCGGCCAGGGCTCGTGGACGATGCGGGCGACCCGTGTGACCCGGGTGCCTGCGTAGAGGCGCCACCGTGCGCTCAGGAAGACGGCGAGATCGTCCTCGGCCGGAGTGCCGAGCCGTTCGACGGTGAGGCTCCCGGTTGAGCGGTCGGGCCAGCGTCGAGCGATCGCCCAGCCGTCGTCGCGGCCAGGGTCGTGTCGAATGTCGGCGACGCAGTACGGGAGCCCGTAGAGCGTGCGTGCGACCAGGACGGGAAGGAACGAGGTGGCGTCGAGGGAGCAGAACCACACGCCAGGTCCGTCGGGACCGATCACGTAGGTCCTGACGTTCACCTCCGCGAAGTCGCGCGTCGTCGGGATCGGTGGCAGGTGCGTGATGCGCAGCGACCGCATCTGGAACGTGACCAGGGACACCCACGCGGATCCGGCGTGGCAATCGGGGACGAGCGAACTCGGCAGCACGTCGGCGACCACGTCAGCAGGCACCGGCCAGTGGGCGAACTCCACGTCTTCCCAGCGCTGGCTCATGAACGGTCGGGCGATCGGATGAGGGCACCCCGGATCAACTCCTACCGCATCGAGTGTCTGGCCTGTGGTCACCCTGGTCCCAACACGCGAGAACGCGTTCTACTTCCTTCCCTGATCGGGAATGGTGGCCACGACCGTCGGCGTTCCCTCCACCAGACGAGTTGAGTAGCGAGAAGGACAGGAACCATGGCTGATCTGACTATCGACATCGGCATCGACGAGGACGACCGCGTCGAGATCACCGAGGGGCTGTCCCGCCTGCTCGCGGACAGTTACACCCTCTATCTCAAGACGCACAACTACCACTGGAACGTCACCGGGCCGATGTTCCAGACGCTGCATCTCATGTTCGAGACGCAGTACAACGAGCTCGCGCTCGCCGTCGACCTGATCGCCGAGCGCATCCGTGCCCTCGGCGCACCTGCACCCGCCAGCTACCGCGAGTTCTTGGTTCTGTCGTCGGTCCCTGAAGACGACGACCGCCCCGACGCCACCGAGATGATCAGCCGCTTGGTCGTTGGCCAGGAGACCGTCGCGCGGACCGCCCGCTCGGTGTTCCCGATCGTCGAGAAGGCCCACGACGAGCCCACCGCCGACCTGCTCACCCAACGACTCCAGATCCACGAGAAGACGGCCTGGATGCTTCGTAGCCTCCTGGCCTGATACGCGACATCGGATGCGGGTCGTGGTGATTGGGGCCGGCATGGCGGGGCTCACTGCCGCTCGACTGATCGCCGCCGAAGGGCATGGCGTGACGGTGCTCGATAAGGGCCGACGCCCGGGTGGGAGAATGGCGACCAAGGAGCTCGGTGGTGGCGCCTCTGCCGACCACGGCGCGCAGTTCTTCACCGTTCGCACGGAGGCCTTCTCGGCGGTCGTCGAGCAGTGGGTCGCCGACGGCATCGTGCACGAGTGGTGCCGTGGTTTCTCGTCTGAGGACGGACATCCGCGCTTTGCCGTCGCGCGCGGCATGGCGGAGCTGGCGGCGCACATGAGCGTGGGCTTGGACGTCTGTTCGTCGGTCCACGTCGACGCAGTTCGAAGCGCCGGGCGCCAGTGGGAGGTGACCTGGCCTGCGACGCAACAGGGCGCGGCGGGGCTGATCGAGACCGACGTCGTGGTCTTGACGCCGCCGGCCCCGCAAGCCGCAGCCTTGGTTGCCTCCGAGGTGACGATCCGTGAACTCGCCTATGAGCCGATGCTCTCGCTGCTTGTCGCCCTCGGCGACCCAGCATCGGTTCCTTCCCCGGGCGGTGTCCAGCTCGAACACGATCCGACCTGGTCGTGGATCGGCGACAACGTCGCGAAAGGAGCGTCGACCGCCCCGGCCGTCACGCTGCACACCCGCGCCGACGTCGCGGTCGCGCGTTGGGACGAGGCCAACGAGGCACTGACGTCGGATCTCTTGCACGCGGCGGAACCCTGGGTTCGGGGCGCCGAGATCATCGATGTGCGTCTACACCGCTGGCGGTACGCGACCCCGCTCCAGCCCCAGCCCGAGCCTTGCCTGGTTCGGTCCGGTGGCCGGTTGGTGTTCGCCGGCGATGCCTTCGGTGGTCCCCGGGTCGAGGGCGCATTCCTGTCGGGCCGGGCTGCCGCCGATGCCGTGGTGAACGGGAACCTGTAATGACCGGCGGAATCCTGCTTCCGGAACGGGTGACCGCCGGCTCGAGCGAGGCGAGTTCGCTGGGCCTCAGCGAGGACGCAGACAGCGTCGCACTGTCGTGCGCGCTGGTGGTCTTGGGCGCGACCGGTGACCTGGCCAAGCGCAAGCTGTACCCGGCGCTCA
>JALHSW010000251.1 GCA_022865365.1 Acidimicrobiia bacterium
GGACCCTCGGATCTCGACCGGCGCGGCGGCGTGATCTCCTTCCTCTTCGAGGGCATCCACGCCCACGACATCTCCCAGGTCGTCGACGAGGCCGGGGTGTGCGTGCGAGCGGGCCACCACTGCGCGAAGCCGCTCATGCGGGTGCTCGGCGTCCCGGCCACCACTCGGGCATCGTTCTACGTGTACAACGATGAAGCCGACGTCGACGTCCTGGTCGAGGCACTCGTGCGGGCCGAGAAGTTCTTCGGGACCTGAGGGATCATGTCGGACCTCGAAGACCTGTATCGCGAGGTCATCCTCGACCACTACCGCGCGCCGCGGAACCGGGGCGAGCTGCCCGTGCCGCCCGCGCACAAGGTCGAGGGCTTCAATCCACTCTGCGGCGATGAAGTCGTGCTCTACCTCGACGTCGACGGCGACACCGTCACCGACCTGCGCACCGCGGGCCAGGGCTGCTCGATCAGCCAGGCATCAACGTCGATGATGAGCGCCGCGGTCAAGGGCAAGTCGGTCGAGGAGGCTCGCCGGCTGATCCGGGCCTTCAAGGCCCTGATGTCGATCCACGAGACCCAGCTCGAGGGCGGTGACACCGACGGCTCCGAAGCCGAGGAGCTCGAAGGCGTGCGCCTGGGCGAGCTGGCGGCGCTCCAGGGGGTCGTGAAGTTCCCCGTGCGGATCAAGTGCGCCACCCTGGGGTGGAACACGCTCCAGCAGGGCCTCGACGAGGCCACCGAGGGTTCGGGCGCTGACGGTTCTCGGGCTCAGGGTTGACCCGATCCCGAGAATTGGTGCGCCGGGCATGCCGGGCGCCGCGGCTACGTTGATCACTACCAGGACCCGAGCACGACGAGAGCGGAGAGGGGCGAGGATGGAACCGACGGCGTTCACCGATCGCATCGACGAAGCCCTGGAGCAGTTCCGGGGTCGCGACCTCGTTGCTGCGGCCGAGGTCACCGATCTCCTCCTCGACCTCCGGCTGATGCTCCTGGCGGCTGATCTGGGCGCGAGCACGCCCGCCCCGTCCTGAGCAGTTCAGCCGCCTGAGAAGCCACTCGCCCGACGTGAACGGCGGGTTGCCCGGGCTCTAAGATTGCGACGCGATGCCAGGACCCCCTCGACCTCCGAACGATCCGACCGGGCCCAACGGGCGGCCTCGTCGGCCCGCGCCGCGAGGCGGCCTCGAGGGTCCCCCACCGCCGTTCTCCGACGGACCCGCACCGCGTCCTCGGCGTACCCCGAAGCCCAAGCCCACGCGTGGACCGGCTACAGCCGCCGAAGCGACCGCAACGCTGACGCCGCGCGCAGCCCGTCGCCACGAGGAGAGCAGGCGCAAGCGCCGCCGCATGATCGCCATCGGCGTGGCCGCACTGCTCGTCATCGGTGGCGGCGCCGCGTTCGCACTGTTGTCGGGTGGCGGCGAGACGCCTGTGCGTGCAGTCGCGCCTCCGAAGCCCACCACCACGACATCGACCGTACCGGCGTTCGTACCGTTCACGACTGCGGCCA
>JALHSW010000017.1 GCA_022865365.1 Acidimicrobiia bacterium
CTCTTCATGGCGTCCGAGCGTGAGTTCTGGGAGAACTTCTGCCGCGGCGTCGACCGCATGGATCTGTTCGAGAAGTGGCCGGGCGAGAAGTTCGCCGACCACGCCCGCAACAACGTCGAGCTGCACCGCGAGCTGCGCGACATCTTCGGAGCCAAGACCTCGGCCGAGTGGATCGCGTGGTCGAGTGAGGTGAACACGCCGATCGGCCCGGTCAACACCCCGAAGACCATCGCGGACGATCCCCAGTTCCAGGCCCGCCTGCCGTGGATCCCCAAGGAGCGATTGGGCGCCGACGAGCTCCCGATCCCGTTGAAGGTCCTCGACGCCGAGCAGCCGGTGCCCACGAAGGCCCCGACGGTCGGCCAGCACACGGGCGAGGTGCTTGCCGAGGTGCTCGGCTACGACGACGCGCGGATCGCGGCGCTGCGCGAGGCGGGCGCACTCGGTTGACCTGACGCATCCGCGGGCATGCGCGACCGTTCTCGGGAATCCGGGCCGAGAGCGTCGCCGCTCCCTCAGGCGAGGAGCTCCTCGAGCAGCGCGACGCTCTCGAGGTCTTCGACCGCCTGCGTGGCCCGCGCCATCCCACCCTGGCCGACCTCCTCGGTCTGCCAGCGGCTTCCCATCGCGGCGGTCGAGGTGGCGGAGTTCCACGCATAGACCACGAGCAGCCGGTACTGACGCCAGGCCTCGTCGAAGCCGAGGTCGATCCCGGATGCTGCGATCACATCGAGGTAGCGGCGCAGCCACTCCTGCTCGTGCGCGCGGCGCACCTCGGTGCGCGTGGAATTGCCGAGCACGTACGCGAAGTCGCGCACGCCGGTCGCGCGCCACACCATGCCCCAGTCGAAGAACCCTGCGGTCGTCCCGTCCATGAACAGGTTCCCGAGGTGCGGGTCGCCGTGGATGAGCGTCGGTGGACCGGCACCGAGGAGTGCAGCGATCTCGGGCGCGCGCGCGACAAACAGCTCGGCGAGGCGGCGGAACGTCGGCCCCATCTCGTCGCCGAACTGGTCGAGCGCCCTACCGATGAACGGGCCCGCGCCCTCGAACCCGACCCGCCAGCCTTCGGTGACCCAGTGCAGCTCGCCGTCGAGGCGGGGGTCGGCCCAGTACCGCGCGTGCAGCCGGGCCAGCGCCTCGACGATGGCCGCGACGCTGTCGGCGACGTCAGGGTCATCGGGGCTCGGGAACCGCAGGCCCGGGGCTTCGAGGTCCTCGAGCAGCATCACGAAGCGCCCCGACTCGTCGATCGCGGCGTGGTGCACCTCGGGGATCCGGATCGGCACCTCCGCGCCGACGTCACGATAGAAGCGCGCCTCGGCCACGCCGAGGCCGACGGCGTCGACGAAGCGGCGCTGTCGTTCGTCGAACGGCGCGAGCTTCAGGAACACCGAGTCCGGCCCGGTCGCTCCGTCTCCGTACTCGACGCCGAGGCGGGCGCGCCCGGTGGTGCCGGAGTGTGCATCGAGCACGGTGACGCCACGCACCGGGACGCCGAGGGCTTCGGCCAGCCACTCCGGCGTCGCTTCGGCAACCTCGAGCGGGATCCCCGCACCAGGTGCACGTGGTTCAGTCATCCCGGGAGTGTGCCGCCCCGACGATCGACCCCGCCACCGCGCGTGCGTGCGACGATGCACCGAGTGGAGGCCACCGAGAGCGCAGAGTTCCGGATCGGACGACTCACGGTCGCCGACGCCGGTGCGCTCCCCGAGGCGATCCGCGCCGCGTACGGCGACTCCTACGATCATGCGTGGGCCTACGACGCCGCGGCGATCGCCGAACGGCTCGCCGACGGATCCCTCGTGTCCTTCGTCGGGCGGGCCCACGGTGGACCCGATGACGGTCGCGTCGTCGGCCACACCGGTTTGCTGCGTGACTCGCTCGGTGCGCCGGTCGGTGAGTCGGGGCTCGCCGTGGTGGATCCGGCGTGGCGCAGCCACCACCTGTTCCCGACTCTCAAGCGCCACCTCGCCGAGTGGTGCACGGGCGAGGGGATGCTCGGGATGTACAGCGACGTGACCGCAGCGCACCCCTACAGCGAGACTGCGAACCTGCACCTCGGCGCGCGCGAGACCGGGTTCCTGCTCGGCTACATCCCCGCCAACGTGACCTACACCGATCTCGAC
>JALHSW010000252.1 GCA_022865365.1 Acidimicrobiia bacterium
ATCGGGAGCTGGTAGCAGAGCGTCTTCCCCGATGCGGTGCCGGTCGCGACGACCGCACTGCGACCGGCACGCAGCAGGTCGACGGCCTGGGCCTGGTGGCTCCAGAGCCGCCCGGTTCCGAGGGCCTCGAGCCGGGCCGCAACCCGCGGATGGAACGGCTCTGCCGGTTCGGCGTACGCGGCCGGGACCGCGTCTCGCATGCTCGCGTACGCGACGCGCTCCGAGAGGACGGGATCGTGGACGAGGGCGTCGAACGTTGCGAGTGGGTCGGGGGCCCGACGGTCGCGATTGCCCGGTGGTGTCGTCAGTGGGTCTGGAGGATTCCGTCGTCGGCGAAGTCGGCGAACAGGCTCTGCGCGTCGCCCGTGAGCTGGAGGTTCGTTCCGGCGCCACTGCCGACGGGGACGGTGATGTTCTTGACCGTCGTCGGATCGATCGACAACGCGAGTCGACCGAGGCGGTACATGTCGGTGATCGACACGTCCTGGGTGACGACATGCCTCGCGAGGTTGGCCACGAGCGCCAGGGTCCCGGCATCACCCGGGTTCCGCGAGCGCAGTGTCGCGAGCGCGTCGAGGATCAGCGACGCCTGGTTCTGCGTGCGCTGGATGTCACCCGTCGTCCACTGGTGGCGGTTCCGCGAGATCGCCAACGCCTGATCGCCGTTCGCGGTCTGGGGCCCGGCCGCGAACTCGGCTCCGGAGTACTGCGCGTCCGAGTGCGCCTCGGGGAGGTTGACGGTGATCCCGCCCAGCTGGTTGACCATGTCGATGAAGCCCGGGAAGTTCGTCGTGATCGCGTACTGGATCTTGATGCCCATCATCTTGTTGAGCTCGCCGACGATGCCGGGCAGGCCCTGGAGCGAGTGGGACGCGTTGATCTTGTCGCCCGACGGAGCCTGCGTATCGCGCGGAACGTTGAGCACCGTGGCGGTGTGGGTCGCGGGGTTGACGCCGAACACGTGGATCGCGTCGCCGAGACCCTTGTCGGCGTCGGTACGTGCATCGTTGCCGAGCGCCAGGAAGAAGAACGGTTGGTCGGGCGCGCCGCTGAACTCGGCGTCGCCGACCTTCGTGACCTGGAACCAGACCGCACCGGCGGCCGGGTTGGGCTTGCCGAGCGCGAGCCACGTGGCGCCGAGCATCCCGGCGATGAGCAACCCACAGAGCGGGATCGCGAGGAGCAGGCGGAGGAGGGGGTTCGAGCGCATCAAGGTTTCACCGTCGTTGTCGTCGGGTCGGAAGCGGGAGTCGAGGCGGGAGTCGAGGCGGGAGGCACGCCGGGCCCGCCGCGGTCGGTACTGAGCGTCCAGCCCGTGATCCTCCAGGCTCCACTCGCGTCAGGAGCGAGCACGAAGGACCCGGTGTGGCTGATCTCGAGCACACCTTTCGCAGAGCGCGCCTTCACGGAGAACTGCACGTCGGTCGCAACGAGGACGATCTTGCCGTCACCGTCGGCCAGCGCCGAGAGTGGCACCGGCGGCGTCTTCACCGTGATCCTGCCCACCGCCTTCGGAAGGTTCTCGTCGAGCACGGTCGCTCGCTCGGCACCGACGAGGCGCGCGATCCCGGCTGGGTCGAAGGCGGTCGCAAGCGATGCGTCATTGGCCTTGCCCTTGCGGAGCGGCGCCACGATGCCGTTGTCCACGTAGGCACCCAAGGTCGCGAGGACCTGGTTCTGTACGTCGACAGGGAAGTCGTTGGAGAAACCAACGGCGTCGACTTTCGTCGCACCGGGTTTGAGGTCGACGGCGGTCGACGCCTTGAACTCGGGAGCACTCTTCTCGTTCGAGCTCTTGAGCACGAAGAACGCGGCTGCCGCCACGACGACGACGCCAAGGACGGCGAGCGCGGCCACGAGGCCCCAGCGTGTCCCGCCGGATCGATCCGCCGGTTGACTCTGGGCCGGGCGCTGCCCGAGCGTCGTCGACGGCGGCACGACGACCTGCGTGCGGCGAGGGGCCTGCGCACCCGTCGGCCCGGGCGCGGTGGACTGCGTGCGTCGCGGCGGCGGTCCGATGGGTGCGGTTCCGTCGGCGGGGGTCGAGCCCGGGCGCGCGCGACGAGGCGGCGGAGGCGGTACGGACATCACTTCGAGGATAGAAGATCCGCGCGCCAGATCTCAGTCGCGGGCGCCGCGAAGTACGGTGTGACTCGTGGCACTGAAGAAGGGTCTCCGTCGCCTCACCACACCGGTCGAGGAGCTCGACCGTCAGGATCTCTGCGGGTTCTGCGACACGCTCGGTGTCACTCCGACCACCGACATCGTGCCGCGCACACTGGTGCGCCTCGGCGGCGAGATCCGGTCGGTCCGCGTGGTCCCTCGGGCCGGCGCGCCGGCGCTGGAGGTGACCATCACCGACGGTCGCGGCACCGCGACGGCCGTGTTCCTCGGCCGCCGGAAGATCCTCGGCCTCACCCCCGGTCGCAAGCTGACGATCGAAGGCGTGGTCGGTCGCCACGCGAACCGCTACCTGGTCTTCAACCCGACCTACACCTTGATTCCCTAGGCACCCTGATTCCCTAGGCACCCTGATCCCCTGAGCGCTCTCCCGCTGAGGAGGACCGTCAGGTGCCCGTGAGGAGCTGACGCACTTCTTCTTCGGAGTCCGGGGTCACCATCGCGAGGATCTCGTCGCCGGCTTCGAACACCGTGTCGCCTCGCGGCATCACCACTTGCTCGCCCCGTACGACCGCGACGAACGTGGCGTTGCGGGGGAGGTCGATCTCGGAGATCGCCTTGTCGACCACGACCGCGTCGTCGGCGAGCGTGACCTCGACGAGGCGCGCCTGGCCCCCCTCGAACTGCAGGATGCGAACGAGCCGCCCGACGGTGACCGCTTCTTCGACGAGCGCCGTGATGAGGTGGGGTGTCGACACCGAGAGGTCGACACCCCAGTTCTCGTTGAAGAGCCACTCGTTCTTCGGGTGGTTCACCCGGGCGATCACCCGCGGTACCGCGAACTCGGTCTTCGCGAGCAGCGATACGACGAGGTTGTCCTCGTCGTCACCCGTCGCGGCCACCATGACGTCGCACCCCTCGAGCCCCGCATCGCGAAGCGACGACACCTCGCAGGCGTCGCCGATGTACCACTCGACGCCTTCCACCGTCGTCGCACGATCCCGAACCCCGGGCTGCTGTTCGATCAGCAGGATCTCGTGGCCGGCCTCGACGAGGTCGTTGGCGATGTAGACGCCGACCGCACCGGCTCCCGCGATGGCGACGCGCATCAGTGCTCCGGTCCCTGCTCGAGGCGCTCGCGCAGGGTGTCGAGGGCGTTGATGTCGACCACGATGTGGAGGGTGTCGCCCTCCTGGCCGACGGCATCGACACCGACGACCTCGGCCGCACCGAACCGCGTGACGGCCGTCAGCCAGAAGCTCCCCACCTCGTTGAGGCCGGCAAGCTTCTTGCCGCACCACTTGGTGGGGATGGCGTACTCGACGAGGCTCACCTTCCCGCTCGGGTCGAGCCACTCGTGGGGTGCCTCACCGCTCGGGAGGAGGCGTCGGAGCACCTGGTCGGTCGTCCACTTCACCGTCGCGACGGTGGGGATGCCGAGCCGCTCGTAGATCAGCGCGCGGCGGGGGTCGTAGATCCGGGCGACGACGCGATCGATGCCGAAGTTCTCGCGAGCGATGCGGGCGCTCAGGATGTTGGAGTTGTCGCCGCTCGTGACCGCAGCGACGGCACCGGCCCGCTCGATGCCGGCTTCCATCAGGTGGTCGCGGTCGAAGCCGAATCCGACCACCTTCTGGCCTGCGAACGCCTTCGAGAGCCGGCGGAACGCGCTCGGGTTCTTGTCGATGACGGCGACCGAGTGCCCCGACTTCTCCAGGCTGCCGGCCAGCTCACTTCCGACCCGGCCACAGCCGACCACCACCACGTGCATGTTGTCGCCTCCCGACCTCGGCCCTCTGCGATGCTATCGAGACCCCAGCGGACGGGTGCCGTCGAGGGGCGCGATCACGGCTGCCTCCGGTGGGCGCGCGACCCCGCGAGTGCGGAAGGATCACGGCGTGGCTCTCGTCAAGCGAATCCTCGTCGGTCGGCCCTTGGCGACGACGGAACAGGAGCACCAGCGCATCCCGAAGCTCATCGCGCTCGCGGTGTTCTCTTCGGACGCGATCTCCTCCACCGCGTACGCCACGGAGGAGATCCTCTTCGTCACCGCGGTCGGCGCCTCGAGCCTGCTCCTCGGACTCGAGACGCTGGTCCCGATCGCGATCGCGGTCGCGTTGCTGCTGTCGATCGTGGCGTTCTCGTATCGCCAGACGATCTTCTCGTACCCGAACGGCGGCGGCAGCTACGTCGTCAGCCGCGAGAACCTCGGTGAGAACCCGTCGCTCGTCGCCGGCGCGTCGTTACTCGTCGACTACATCCTCACCGTCGCGGTGTCGATCTCGGCCGGCGTCGCCGCGATCATCTCCATCCCGGAGTTCAGCGACCTCGCCAAGCACCGTGTCGAGCTCGGCATCGTGCTCATCATCTTGATCACGCTCGCGAACCTGCGCGGCATCAAGGAGTCGGGCCGTCTCTTCGCGGCACCGACGTACCTCTACATCGTGATGATCAGCGCGCTGGTCATCTATGGGCTCTACCGGAGCTTTGTCCTCGATGACATCTCCACCGTCCCGTTCAACGAGGCGGCGTTCGACGGCACGCTGTACAGCGGCGGGACGCTCGGGTTGTTCCTGATCCTGAAGGGGTTCTCGTCGGGCGCGGTCGCGCTGACCGGTGTCGAGGCGATCTCCAACGGCGTCCCCGCGTTCCGTCGGCCCGAGTCGAAGAACGCGGCCGCAACCCTCGTGTCGATGGCCGTGATCCTCGGCACGCTCTTCATGGGGATCTCGATCCTTGCGCACCACCTCCAGCCCTACCCGAGCCACGACTCGACGGTGCTCGCCCAGCTGGGCATCCAGGTGTTCGGCACCGGCGGCATCTTCTTCGTACTCCAGATCGCGACCGCGCTGATCCTCACGCTCGCGGCCAACACCGCGTACGCCGACTTCCCACGGTTGTCGTCGATCATCGCCCGCGACGGGTACCTGCCCCGGCAGATGGCGAACCGCGGGGACCGGCTCGTGTTCTCTAACGGCGTCGTCCTCCTCGCCGGGGCATCGATGCTCCTCATCGTGGCCTTCGGGGGCATCACCAACGCGCTGATCCCGCTCTATGCCGTCGGTGTGTTCACGTCGTTCACCCTGTCGCAGGCAGGCATGGTGCGCCATCACAAGAAGGAGCAGGCGCCCAACTGGAAGCGCCACATGGTGATCAACGCGATCGGCGCGATAGCGACCCTCGTGGTGCTCGTCATCGTCGCGGTCACGAAGTTCACCAGTGGCGCGTGGGTGCCGATCATCGTGATCCCGTTCATCATGTTGCTCTTCAAGAGCATCCACCGGCACTACCAGCGGGTGGGGAAGAGCCTCCATGTGGACCCTGCCGACCGGACGCGGCCGCTGAACAACACCGTCGTCGTGCTTGTGGGTCGGGTGCACAAGGGGGTGCTCCAGGCACTGGCGTACGCCAAGTCGCTGAACGCGCGGCACCTGGTGGCGCTGAGTGTCGTGAGTGACGAGGAAGAGGACGCCAAGATCCACGAGCAATGGGAGCAGTACGGCATCGACATCCCGCTCGAGACCGTCTACAGCCCGTAC
>JALHSW010000253.1 GCA_022865365.1 Acidimicrobiia bacterium
CCGGTGAACACCCGTCGCCCACCCTTCGGGAGGTCCACGACGAGGGGCGTGTCGCCCATCCCCCAGTACGAGACGTCCTCCCCCTCGAGGCGATGGACCGAGGTCTTGGCGGTGTAGCGCGCGGCGGGGTCGAGCAGCGGGTTGAACGGGTCCTCGTTCACGTAACCACCGACGCCGGGGCCGTGCCATGGTGCCGCTTGGAAGATGCCGCCCTTGTAGTTGCCGGCCCAGGTGCTCACTCCGGAGCCGGGGATCCCGATGTTTCCCGTCAGCATCGCGACGAAGTAGGTGGCACGATTGTGCAGGGTCGCGTGGAAGTAGTGGTTTACTCCCTCGCCGACATGGAACGCGGCCGGCTTGATCGTCGCGAGATCGTCGACCAGGCGCTCGATCAGGTCCTTGGGCGCGTGAGTGATCTCAGCGACGGTGTCGAGGTCGTAGTCGGCGAGGTGCTCGCGGTACATCGAGAGTGCCGTCGCCACCTCGACCTGCGAGCCGTCGGCGAGGGTGATCGTGCCCCGCCAGTCGAGGGCGGGGTCGATGCCATTCGCGGCAAGCGTGTCGCCGAGGTCCTCGCGCGTGACGGCGCGAAGCGCTCCGGTCGCGGCGTCGACGAGTACGCGGTCCCCGATCTGCGCGTACTGCTCGGGGAGCATCCCGTGCAGCGTGAAGCTCGGCGAGTCGAGCGGGAGCTGGTTCACGTAACCCGGGAACACCTCGTTGGCCCGGACCCGCGCGAGCGTGTCGAGGCGCACGAGTAGCGGCATGTCGGTGAAGCGCTTGAGGAACTCCGCGTCGTAGCGCCCCGAGTCGATGAGCTCCTTCGCGATCCCGAGCATCAGCGCAGTATCGGAGAGTCCGGCGCGGACGGGAATCCAGTAGTTGGACTTGGAGGACGGAGCCGAGTACTCGGGATTGATCGCGACGATCTTTCCGCCCCGCTCGATCACCTCCTGGAACCAGTGCGAGTCCGGCATCTTGTTCTCGACAAGGTTCTTGCCAACCATGACGACGAGTCGGCTGCGGCGCATGTCATTCATGTCGACCTCAGTGGTCTGGAGGCCGTGCACGAACGGGAAGCCCGGTGCCTGGTCGCCGCGCCACGTGTACTCGGACCAGTCGCTCGCCGCGAGCGCCGCTTCGGGGCCGACGCCGCGGACGTCGGCGTCAAGGAGCGCAAGTGCATTCGCGAAGCGGAACAGCCCGAACTTCCCGGCGACGCCGTGCACGGGGAGCGACGATCCGAGCTTCATGGTGCGAACCCCTGCTTCGAGCCAATGCTCGAGCATCTCGGGTTCGTACCCGTCCTTCTCGATGAGTCTCCGCCTGCCCTCGTCGCCGCTGTAGGTCTTCGCGATCGCGCGGAGGGCTTTGGCGACATAGTGGTTCGCCTCGTCCCAGCTCACGCGCACGAAGCCGTCCTCGCCGCGTGCGTCGAACCGGTACTTGGTACGGAGGTGCGGCTCGTCGGAGAGCGACGGGAATCCCGCGTCGGCCCACTCCTTCCAGCCCTTGCGAATCATCGGGTACTTCGCCCGGTACGGGCCGTACACACGACGATGCACCGTGTAGCCCTTCGGGCAGCCGCGTGGGTTCCAGGCGACGGTCGAGCTGTTGCCCTGGAGGTCGCGGTAGTCGCCACCGTCGTAGTTCTGCTCGATGCGAACGACGATGCCGTTCCGCCGGAACGCGCGAAGGCGGCATTGGTGTGTGTCGTTCGGCGCGCAGACGAACGTGAACGTGTCGTCGTAGGCGTACTGGTCGCGATACACCCGTTCCCAGCCTCGGTCGGGGTACTCGAGGAGCGGGTTCGGGATTCCCGGCGCCGCACTCAGGAACCCGAACGCCGGGTTCGACGACGCGTACGCGACAAGGACCGCACCACCCGAGAGGGCTAGGAAGGATCTCCGGGTGATTCCCCTTGGCTCCCGCGTCCCCCCCGCTCCGTCCACGAGACCGATCCTGGCCCCCGAGACGAGGCCCAGACCAGGGCACAAAGTCCCAAAACGACGGGCCCTCGTGCCCGCTTCCTGCTCAGGCAGCGACCTCGTCGTGGCAGAGGGCTTCTCGTGGGAGCGCGGACGCCCTCGCAGGGCTCGTCGAGACGGAGACCGGCCCCACGGCTGCGTGATTCCGTAGTAGCGGCAGGTCTTGGCGACACTGCCGGGGGACGCGATGCACCAGAGCCGTCGTCAGCCCTTCGCGTTGTACACGTCGGGGCCGAAGCACGCCAGGCCCGGTCGTCCGGCGAGGCCCAGGTGTGACAGCCCGAACAGGTCTTCCATGCTGCAGAGGAGCGCGTAGTGGTTGTAGGGCGTGTCGTTGGTGGTGCCAGGCTTCACGAATTTCGAGATGATGACGGCACCGATGCGTCCGCCGCCGGGTCCGTTCAAGCCGGCCTGGGTCACGTTCGGTGCGGGTGTCGGGCCGCAGCACTCGCTCGAGTCCTCGGTGAGCTCAGCCTCGTCGAAGGTGACGATGAGCATGCCGTCCTTCTTGAAGGCCGGTGACTTCAGGATCTTCGGCACCCACTGCTTCAGGAAGGCGTCGGCCGACACGAGCCCGCCGGGCTTGCCGTCCACGCACGGTTCGTCGTGACCATCGTTGCAGAGGTTCGGTGCGATGTAGACGAGGTTCGGTGTCTTCTTCACGCTCGCGAGGTCGGGGCTCAGCCGATCGAGCCCGACGACGTTCTTCGCGCAGAGGGGCGAGTCGATGATCGAATGGAAGTACACGAACGGGTTGTGCTTCGTCGCGTACTGGTCACCCGTCCGTGCGGCCTGCGTCGGGTCGCCCTCGCCGATCGCCGGGTGACGACACGTTGTGGGCTCGGTCGCCGAGTTCCCGATGTCCTCCATGTAGCCCCGCCACGTGAGGCGCTTGGCCGTGAGCTGGTCGGCGATCGTCTGCACCGACGCGGGGTACACGCAGCCGTCGCCGAGCACTTGATCGAGCTCGCCGGTGCCGGTCGTCTCGAACTCGGAGAAGGTGGGGCAGTCGACCTGGGTCGCCTTGCTCGGGCCCTGGCCGCTGATCTGCGCGAGGTAGTTGCCGAGGCTCGCATGGCTCACGCCGTAGTACTGGGTGAGGAGCTGGCCCTTGGCGGTGAGCTCCTTGCTGAGGTACGGCGCCGGCGACGCCGACCCGAAGGTGGTCTCGAAGCCGGTGTTCTCGAGGTTGATCACGAACACGTGACCGGTCTGCGGTGCCTTCTTGGCCTTGGGCGCGACCGAGGCCGCTCCCGGCGACACCGATGCCGCCACCGCCAGTGCGAAGACGCAAAGTGCGACCACGACCCGACCCACGACCCGACGCATGCCCAGCCCCCCGTGACGATGAGCGGCGAACGCTACCTCGCCGCGGTTACGGGGTGAGGACCCCGTGCATGGGTGGGGGCCCGTCGCCTTCTCCCGCCATCGTGCGCACCAGGTCTTCGATGCCGTCGAGACCGACGATCCGGCGGGGCAGGTCGGCGAACGGGTAGCGGCCCGACGCGAGCAGGTCGAGCGCGGCGCGGTACGCCGGCGCGTCCACACCCAGCGCCCCGAGGATGCGCAGCTCCTTGAAGACGATCATGTCGGGCCAGAATCCGGGCGTCTCCGCCGAGCCGCGCGTGCCCGCCATCACGATCGTACCGCCCGGCCGCGCGGTCGAGATCGCCTGACCGAGCGCGGCAGGGGCCTTGGCGGTGACATCGACGACGATGTCGGCGAGGCCGCCCGTCGTGGCCTTCAGCTCCGCGGCGGGATCCGCGGTGGTGACATCGACGGTGAGATCGGCGCCGAAGCGGTGTGCGATCTCGAGACGCGACTGGTCGTTGGCTCCGTAGCCGGTGACCATCACGAACGCGGCGCCGGCCTCGCGGGCCGCGACGAGCGCGGCAAGGCCGCGGATACCCGGGCCGAGGACCGCGACGACATCACCGGGCTGCGTGCCGGGCACGGTGACGCCCCAGCGGATCCCCGCGCCGAGCGGGTTGAACAGGGTGGCGACGATCGGATCGAGCGCGGGGTCGACGCGATGCACGATCGCGTCAGGTCCCAGGTATTGGTGGGTTGCGTACCCGCCCCAAAGCCCAGGCTTCTTGTCAGCGGGGATGTAGCCGTACATGTCGCCGAGGCCGTGACGAACGCAGCGCCGGTACTCGCCGCGGGCGCACGGTTCGCACGACCGGCACGACTGGAACACCTCGACCGCGACCCGGTCGCCGGCGCGCACGCCCCACCGCTCGGTTGCGAGCTCACCGATCTCCTCGATCAGGCCGACGGTCTCGTGGCCCGGCACGAACGCGAAACCGGTCGGGAGGACACCCGTGTACTGCTCGTGGTCGGTGCCGCACAGCCCGCATGCCGCGACCCGCACGAGCGCGCCGTCGTCGCCGACGTCCGGCCGCTCGAAGGATCGGCGTGTGTAGCGGCGCGGTGCCTCGAGCACGACCGCCTCCACTCGCTCGGAGGAGCGTTCCCGAGGTGCCGCGACCACGGGCGGCATCCTGACTCCCGTGCAATTGACACGTCAATCAACCGTCGTCCGGCGGGGTGCGTCTCGGCCACTCCCGCGACGGCCGTAGCCCACAAGACATTGACATATATCGATCTATCCCATGGGTAGGCAGATCGACCGCCATCGATTCGACGCTACCCCGCACGGCGGGGCCGTGCGGGGCGGGGACGGGAGAGGTCAACTGCCGCAAACGAGCCCGAGTCGCTTGAAGAGCTTGGTGGGTTTCGCGAACACCGCATCACTGTCGGCGGAAGGATCGGCCTCCAAGACGGCTAACGCTGCGAGGGTGGCACCCAGCATCTTCTTGACGTCCTTCTTCAGGGCCTTGGGCTCGTTGAGCGCGTCGATCGAGGCGAGCGAGGCGCGAATCGACGGCCCCCCCTGCTCGATGAACGCGGCGTACTGCTCCGCGGTCGGCTGGTCGTTCGGGCCCAGACCGGCAAAAGCCTCGGCTGACATTGAGTTCAGGTCCTTGTTGGACTGCTTGCAGATGACGTTGGCCTGCTTGCGCCACTGCTGCTCCGACAGCGGCTTGGCGAACGCAACGCTCGTGCTGAGCACGACCGCGGCGACGCACGACGCGGCCACCAACAACTTGAATCGGACTCTCATTCGGGCCTCCAGCCTTTGTTGCATGGACAGCTTTGGCCAACATGGCGATTCGCGACAGTCACGGATAGAGGACAAGGTCCCGATCTGGACCGGCGAAAGGTATTCCTCATGCCGCGCGAGCTGCTCCGGTGACGAGGGCGAGCACCTTGCCCCCCAGGTGCTGAACCGGCCGCAGTGATCTCCGCATCGCTGCCCTGGATTCTTCCGCGTATTCAACTCCCCGCGCGCTGAGGGCCGCGACACCGCGATGGATCCCAATACCGATTGCGGCGGTGGCCGGGAGGACGACGATGGGAGGGAAGGCGAGCAGGAGGACCGGGTACACCGCAAACTGGGTGAGATAGATGTAGAGGGAGCTGGCGGCAATCGCGCCGGTCACCGGGTGCAGCAGGCGCGGTACGGGAATGCGTGGCACCCAGCAGAGAAGCGCGAGCCCGACGAGCACGAGGAGCTCTCGGGTGGTGTTGCCGAAGAAGCCGTACAGGCCGACGAAGGTGCAGGCGAGGACGAGCGCTTGTTGGCGAACGTTCGTGGCGCGCTCGATCGCCCAGCCCAGCGCGAAGAGCCAGAAGACATCATGCGTCTGGAGGACGCCACCCGGAATCACGGCACCGGCGACGGCGAGGCGCATGAGGAGGCCGATCCCGACGAACACCATCGCAGTCTCGAAGGGGTGCGCTCGCTCGATGCGGCGAGCGAGCGGCACGGACACGATCAGCGCGACGAGCATGAGGGTCTGGACGAGCACCTCGATGTACCAGTAGTGCCAGCGGCCGCCGTTGACGTAGTTGTTGATCAGGAGCAGCTTCGGAAGGGGGTAGGTCCGCTCCACCGCGGACACCAACACGACACACACGACGGTCGGTATGGCGATGCGTCGGAGCATCGGCGCGATGCGCCGAAGCGGCCCCGCCGGCCCATCGGGAACGAGCATGAACCTGGCGAAGTAGAAGCCCGACATCGCGAGGAGGAGGTGCGCGCCGCCCTGGAGGTGGAAGAGGCGAACGTGCGTGCCGAGGATCAGCAGGGCGGCCACTGCCCGTAGGACGACGTCGGTCGCCTGGTGGTGGGTCTGGTTGCCCTGGCGCAGGCTTCGTTCGAGTTCGTGCACGGACATGAGGTGCCACCCACTCGGGAGCCGTCCGAACGTCTCCTCCAACGCGATCGACACCTCGACGTAGGACAGGGAGTCGCCCCCGAGGCTGACAAAGGTGGCGTTGTCGTCGGGCACGTCGACGTCGAGGACCTCGGCGTACAGCCGGCGAACCTGGTGCGGGTCTGCCGACAGGTCCGGGCTGGGAGAGGTCGGCTCGCTCGCGGGCGCGTCGAGCCCGATCTGAACGAGCGTCGGATAGTCGGGCTTGCCGGACGACAGCCGGGGAACGTCGTCCTCGGCGAACACGCGGATGCAGCGCTTCGGCAGCGCGAGCTCTTCGTGCAGCATCTGGATGATCACCGACGGGTCGCGCCCTGGGGGCACCGCGACGATGATCTGCTCGTCCGTGCCTGCGCACGTCGCCGAGCAGCCGTGTTCGGCCAGGAGCGACTCGACTCGGTCGAGATCGATCCGCAGTCCGAAGATCTTGGCGAAGCGGCTCTTACGTCCGACCACCTCGAACAGTCCGGCTGGAGTCTGTCGTGCGAGATCGCCAGTACGCAGCGCATCGACCGTTCTTCCGAGGGCGAGGTCACCGGGTGTCTGCGCGTACCCGAGCATGACATTGGGCCCGCGGTACACCAGCTCACCTTCGTCGCCCCCATCAGTCGCGTCGATGGCGAACGAACCGCCGGGGATGGGGATGCCGATGGCCTGCGGATGCTCGAGCGTGAGCTCGGGCGGCAGGTAGGCCATCCGCGCCGTCGCTTCGGTCTGGCCGTACATCACGTAGAACCGCCAGCCACGCTCCCCGGCGAGTCGCGCGTACCGGCGCACCTTGTCGGGAGCGAGGCGCCCGCCGGCCTGCGTCACGTACCGCAGGTTTGGGAGCTGCATCGTGTCGAAGCCTGCTCGATCGAGCAGATCGAAGGTGTAGGGCACGCCGGCCAAGCTTGTCGCCGAGAACTCGGTGAACCGGTTCCAGAAGCAACCATCGACCACCGACTCGTTGCCGAGGATCACGGCCGCGCCCACCGCCAGATGGCTGTTCACGACCGAGAGTCCGTAGCAGTAGTGCATCGGCAGCGTCATCGCCGCGCGGTCGTCGCTGCGCAGCTCGAGGTACTGCGCGATCGCTTCGGCGTTCGACTGCACGTTCTCCTGCGACAACCGAACGACCTTCGGTGAACCCGTCGACCCCGACGTGCTCAGCATGAGCGCGAGATCGGGATGGAGGTCGTGCATGGACCCGCGTCGGCGCTCGGTCATCCCCCAGTCGGCGCCGGGACCTCCGAAGGTGACATCCGGGTCGTAGCACTCGAGCAGCGCGCCGTAGGCGGTGTCGGTGCCGGCGAGCATCACGGGATGGCGCCCCGCGAGCGCCGCGAGATACGCCGAGAGCATCTCGACGGCGTTGGACCCGCTGATCAAGACCAGCCGACGGGTCGGGCCGAGCGCGTCACGGACCGCGTCGACCCGGGCCGCGAGGTCACGGTACGAGATCGCCCGGCCGTCGGTCGTCACGACTGCCAACTCGTCGTCGAACCGGCGCATCTCCTCGGCGAGAGCCACCCCCGAGCCGCGATCGCACTGCCCTGACCGCACCGCCGCGACCGCACCGCGGCCCCGGCAGTGTGTGAGTTCAGGAGATCTTGACCGCCTGTCGCGAGACATCATGGACAACCTCGGGGAGGGTGCGGCCGACCTGCTGGTGCGCGAGCTGTCGGAGCGCGTCTCGATGTCAACTCGCCTCGATGGTGGTGTGCATGCCCTCCTTGAAGTGACTCTCCAACGTGCCGTCCTTCTCCTTCTGGACGATGTTGCAGAACAGGATGTAGGAGCCGGGTGAGAGCTTGAAGACCTTCGACTCGGTCTTGCCGGGCTTGAACTTATGGATCTCACCGATCACATCAACCTGCTTCTCGTCAACTGACCCGTCGGCCTTCGTCGGCAACGCGGCCGGGTCGTCGCCGCGCACGACGTAGAGCTCGTGCTCGGTGCTGCCTGCGTTCTTGGCCACGACGGTCGTCTTGCCCGCCGCGACGAAGTCGCGAGCCGGCGTGACTTTGTACTCGATGAGCCGGACCTTGAGCTTCGGCGCGCTCGCACCTGCCGCCGCGACCGTGGCGAACGCCATGACACCGGCTACCAGTGCCACGAACACCTTGAAGCGGACTCTCATAAGGGCCTCCTTAGGCTTGTGCACCAACATGGCGATTCGCGACGGCCACAGATAGAGGAAAAGGTCCCGACCTGGCACGGTCACGCACCCCCCGTCGGGACCTTGGACCCTGGGCAACTGGCCGCCCGGCCTGGCACGGTCACCACAGCGAAGGCGCGAGACTGAAGTCCGTCGACGTCCGGGACCCCGAGGGGCGAGGGACGCCGGGATGAGGAGTCGACCATGGGTAGTTCGTCAACGTCGCCCGGACTCAGCACGTGGGAGGCCGAGCTGCTCGAGCACCTGACGAAGCACCTCGAGACGGAAGGCGATCTGCTGGTCTCGTACCAGCATCTGGTCGAGACGGCGCACGCGCCGTACGCCTCGTACCTGATCGACTTGATCGTCGAAGACGAGACGCGACACCACCGACTGTTCACTGAGTTCGTCAACGCGTTGCGCGCCCCGGTCGAGCCCGTCGACGGGACTCAGGTGCCGACCGTGACGAGCGCCACCGACGCCCGCGAGCTCCTCGAAGCAACCGAGAGGTTCTTGAAGGCAGAGCGGGTCGACGCCCGCAATCTCAAGCATCTTGCACGCATCAAGGAGCTCCGCTCGATGCGCGGTCACTCCGTGTGGCCACTGCTCGTCGAGCTCATGGAACGCGACACCAAGAAGCACCAGACGATCCTGCGATTCATTCGCACCCAGCTTCGACGCCAGCTCCGCTAGGGCGCGGTTCGCTCGAAGACGCCCGGGACCGTTGATACCTTACGAAGCGGCGACCGGGGGGAACACGTGAAGATCGACACCATCGCGATGGGACGGCCGCTGGCGCAGGTCCCGGGGCTGGTGCGCGAGGTCGAGGACTGCGGATTCGACGGACTCTGGTTCACCGAGAGCGGCCGCACCGCGTACACCGGCTGCACGGCCGCCGCGCTCACCGCCGAGCGCCTCGACATCGGCACCGCGGTCGCGCTCGCCTTCCCCCGCAGCCCGATGGTCACCGCACAGATCGCGTGGGAACTCGCCGAGACGACAGGGGGGCGGTTCGTGCTCGGGCTCGGCACCCAGGTCAAGGCCCACATCGAGCGTCGCTACTCGGCCACGTTCGATCACCCCGGATCGCGCCTGCGCGAGTACGTGCTCGCGCTGCGCGCCATCTTCCGCGCGTTCCAGGGCGAGGAGCTGCTCGACTTCCACGGCGACTTCTGGTCGTTCGACCTCCTCCCCCGGATGTGGAGCCCGGGGCCGATCGAGGTCGGCGCGCCACCGATCTACGTGGCCGCGGTCCGCCCGTGGTCGGCGCGCATGGCGGGCGAGGTCGCCGACGGCATCCACGTCCACCCGTTCCACTCGATGCGCTACCTCGAGGAGGTGACGCTCCCCGCGATCCGTGAGGGTGCGGCCGCGGCTGGACGGAGTGCAGATGACGTGGCGATCGTGTGCCCGGTGATGGCGATCATCGGCGACACCGAGGAGGAGCGCGCCGCGGCCCGCGACCAGACGCGTCTGCGCATCGCGTTCTACGGCTCCACGCGCACCTACCGCGGCGTGTTCGATCTCCACGGCTGGGAGGGCACCTCGGAACGGTTGCACGAGCTCCAACGCGCCGGAGACCTCCCGGCGATGGCCGCTACGATCACCGACGAGATGCTCGACGTCTACAGCCTCGAGACCACCTGGGACGGCTTGGCCGACGCGCTCCTCGCCAAGTACGGCGACATCGCGGATCGCGTCATCATGTACGACGCGACCGGCGGCTGGTCCTACGGCGACGGCACGCTCGATCGCTGGCGAGCGGTGACGTCGGCGATCACCCCGGCCGCGGGCACCCCGGCGGCGGGCTGACGGCTTCCGGGCTCCACTCCCGAAAGCGGCGAGCCACTCCCGCTCACCGCTCATCCTCTCTATAGGGGGTATCCACATCTATAGGGGGTATCCACATCTATAGGGGGTATCCACAGCGCTAGGGGGTATCCACTCTCCTGGAGCTCTCCGCCACATACGAGGGGGATGAACGGAGGTTCCCGCTCCGGTCTCTCATGGTCGTCGCCGCGGAACGTCGGCTGTGGCTCGACGCGACTCCTCGCACGAACTTGTGGAGTTCCTCGATCCAGAGGATCGAGGAACCGACCCCGACCGCGACGAGCCAGCCGGTCGCGGTGAGGGATTCGGTCTCGAAGAGGCCCTGGAAGGCGCCGACCTGCACGATCAAGACCTGCAGGGCGACGACCGCGGCGAGTGCGACCCAGAGACGCCGGTTGCGCAGGCTCTGGCGGCGCAGCACCGACAGGTCCTCGTTGCGCGCGTTGAACGCGTTGAACACCTGGAAGAACACGAACGTCGTGAACGCCAACGTGAGGGCGCGCGCTTCGGTGGTGACCTCGAGCGCGAGCGCCAGCACACCGAGCGTCCCGATAGCCATGATCAGACCCAACGCGAAGAGCCGTCCGAACCGGACGAGCGTGAGGATCCGGGCACCCGGCTCATCGTGACCGGCGTCTGACCGACGCTCACCCGTCGTCGGTTCGCCCGTCCACGTGCGCAGCGATGGCGTCGGCAACCGTACCGACCTCGTCGGGGCGGACCTCGACCCGATAGCCGAGTGGCTCGTCGGTGACCGCCAGGAGCACCACGTCGGGAGCCGGGAGCGGCTTGGGCACGACACCACGGCGGTGCACGAGGACTCTCGGCCCGAGCTCCCACGAGAACCCCTCGGCCAAGACGACGTCGCACCCTTCGAAGAATCGTGCAACGAGCGCGTGGAGCGGTTCGGGTGCGACTCGACGGAACAGCACTTGCTCGTCGGGTCCGACCAGGAGTGTGGTGGCGCTCCCGGCGCCGAAGTGCCGAGCGGAGTCCTTGCCCCCTTGGTCCACTTCGAACCCACGTGACGCGTGCTTGACCGTTCCCACCACGAACCCTCGACCACGCAGCAAGGGCAGCATCCGCTCGATGAGGGTGGTCTTCCCCGAGCCACTGGCACCAACGACCAGCACCGTCGGGATCATGGGGCGCTCAGGGCCAACGGGACCGGCGCGCCCCACCGGGCACCGTCGTGACGGCGATCGCGCAAGATATTGACATCCGTCGATCTATCCCGTACAGTACCCAGATCGATCACCATCTATTCGACACTATCCCGTGGAGGCCCCCGTGTCCCGCCTGCAGCTCGCCCTCAACGTCAGCAACCTCGACCAAGCCGTCGACTTCTACTCCCGGCTCTTCGACACCGAGCCAGCGAAGCGCCGCCCCGGCTACGCGAACTTTGCGATCGCGGACCCGCCGCTCAAGCTCGTCCTCTTCGAAGCCCCCGAAGGTGGCACCCTGAATCACCTCGGCGTCGAGACCGAGCGGGCCGAGGAGGTCGTGGCCGCCGAGGCACGCCTGAGCGACACCGGCCTCGACACGACCGGCGTCGACGACACCGTCTGTTGCTACGCCGCCAAGACCGAGACCTGGGTCAGCGACCCCGACGGCGCCCGCTGGGAGTGGTACGTCAAGACCGGCGACACCGAGCAGCTGACCAACCAGGTGCTCGGCGACGACGGCGCGGCCGTGTGCTGCGCGCCGGAGCCTGCGGGCGCCAACGCGCAGTGACCGAGCCGCACCCCGCGACGCCCACCATCGAGGCTCCGGTCGCGTCTCGGCTCTCGACGCTCGACCGCTTCCTGCCGCTGTGGATCGGGGCGGCCATGGCCGTCGGCTTGGTCCTCGGGCGAGTGATTCCCGATCTGAACGATTCGCTCGAGCGGATCAAGATCGACACGGTCTCGCTGCCGATCGCGATCGGGTTGCTGGCGATGATGTACCCGGTGCTCGCCAAGGTGCGCTACCGCCACATCAGCGAGGAGCTCACCGACCGGCGCGCCCTGGTGCTGTCGCTGCTGCTCAACTGGGTGATCGGACCGGCACTGATGTTCACCCTGGCGTGGGTGTTCCTCTCCGATCTCCCCGAGCTGCGGACCGGGCTCATCATCGTCGGACTCGCGCGCTGCATCGCCATGGTCCTCATCTGGAACGACCTCGCGAGCGGAAGCCGCGAGCTCGCCGCGGTGCTCGTGGCGGTCAACTCGCTGTTCCAGATCGTCATGTACTCGGTGCTCGGCTGGTTCTACCTGACCGTCCTCCCCAGGTGGCTCGGGCTCGACACGCAGAGCCTCGACGTGTCCGTGTGGGACATCGCGAAGTCGGTGCTGATCTTCCTCGGCATCCCCCTCCTCGCCGGGTACCTCACCCGGACGATCGGCGAGCGGCGCGAGGGCACCGAATGGTACGAGCAGCGCTTCCTGCCCCGCATAGCACCGATCGCATTGTGGGGACTGCTGTTCACCATCGTCGTGCTCTTCGCACTCCAGGGCGAGCAGATCACCTCCAACCCGTTGGATGTCGCGCGCGTTGCGATCCCGCTTCTCGTGTACTTCGCGCTCATGTGGGGAGGTGCGTTCGCCGCCGGCGTCCGCATGTCGTTCCCGTACGAACGCAACGCGGCGATCGCGTTCACTGCGGCCGGCAACAACTTCGAGCTCGCCATCGCCGTCTCGATCGCGGTGTTCGGCGTCACCTCGGGCCAGGCGCTCGCGGGCACCATCGGTCCCCTCATCGAGGTCCCGGCGCTCATCGGGCTCGTCTACGTGTCGCTGTGGGCCCGCCGGCGCTGGTACCCGACCGGCTGAGGCGGTACCTGCGCTACCGCTTGTTGAACGCCTGTCGGATCGCGTCGAGCCGCGCGGGGACAATCGACCAGTGGACCCAGCGACCGCGCTTCTCTCCGGTGATCAAGCCAACCTCCGCGAGCACCTTGGTGTGGTGGCTGATGGTGGGCTGACTCCGGTCGAGCGGATCGAGGAGGTCGCACGCGCAGATCTCACCCGCGTCCGCGATGAGGCTGAGGCATCGCAGCCGCACCGGATCCGCCAGCGCCGCGAAGACCCGCGCCAGGTCCTCGGCGTCGTGCTCGTCGAGCGGCGCCGCGAGCACGGACGGACAGCACACCTGCGGGTCGGTCGGCACGAGCTTCGCGCCCATGAGGATCCCTCCGGAGATTGACATACGTCGATACGACTGCGACCATCGATCAATCGACAACTACCAATGTACCAGGAGAACCCATGAGCCGAGCCGAGCCGACCCGCAACGACGGACGTCCCGCCGTGCTGTTCCTCTGCTCCACAATGCGGGCCGGAGTCAGATGGCGCTCGGCTGGTTCAACCACCTCTCGGGTGATCGCGCCGTCGCCTGGTCAGGAGGCTCCGAGCC
>JALHSW010000254.1 GCA_022865365.1 Acidimicrobiia bacterium
GAGGATGGGAGCGTGAGCGAGCGGGATCGCCCATGGCTCATGCGGACCTACTCGGGTCATTCGTCGGCCCGGGCGTCCAACGAGCTGTACCGCACCAACCTAGCCAAGGGTCAGACCGGGCTGTCCGTCGCCTTCGACCTCCCGACCCAGACGGGGTACGACCCCGACGATCCCCTGGCGCGCGGCGAGGTCGGCAAGGTCGGGGTACCGGTGCCGCACCTCGGTGAGATGCGGATCCTGTTCGAGGGCATCCCCCTCGACGAGATGAACACGTCGATGACGATCAACGCCACCGCGGTGTGGCTGTTCGGGATGTACGCCGCGCTCGCCGAGGAGCAGGGAATCGACCCGGGCAAGCTCGCGGGGACGACGCAGAACGACATCGTGAAGGAGTTCCTCTCCCGAGGCACGTACATCTTCGGGCCCGAGGCATCGCGCCGGCTCACCGTCGACCTGGTGTGCCACACGTGGCGCCACGCTCCGGCGTGGAACCCGATCAACGTCTGCCCGTACCACTACCAGGAGGCGGGCGCGACGCCCGTCCAGGAGATCGCGTACGGGCTCGCCACCGCCGTCGGCGTGCTCGATGCCGTCCGAGCGTCGGGCCAGGTGAGTGCCGACGAGTTCCAGGAAGTGGTCGGTCGGATCTCGTTCTTCGTCGACGCGGGGATCCGCTTCGTCGAGGAGATGTGCAAGATGCGCGCGTTCACGCGCCTGTGGGACGGCATCTGCCTCGAGCGCTACGGCGTGACCGACCCGAAGCTGCGGCGGTTCCGCTACGGGATGCAGGTGAACTCGCTCGGGCTCACCGAAGCGCAACCCGAGAACAACGTGCAGCGCGTCGTGCTCGAGATGCTCGGCGTCACGCTCTCGAAGGAGGCCCGCGCCCGGGCCGTCCAGCTGCCGTGTTGGAACGAAGCCATCGGGCTCCCGACGCCGTGGGACCAGCAGTGGTCACTGCGCATGCAGCAAGTGCTCGCGTACGAGACCGACCTGCTCGAGTACGAAGACCTGTTCGAGGGCTCGGTGGTGGTCGAAGCGAAGACGACCGAGCTCATCGAGGCCGCCGACGCCGAGCTGCAGTGGGTCCTCGACGGTGGCGGCGCGTTCGAGATGATCGACGCGATGAAGGCACGGCTGGTGCAGAGCAACGCGATGCGCGTACGACGGATCGAGTCCGGTGATCTGCAGGTGGTCGGCGTGAACTGCTTCACCGAGGCCGAGCCATCGGCCCTGGCCGCGATCGGCACCGAGCACTCGATCGTCACGGTCGACGCCGCGGCCGAACGAGAGCAGGTCGAACACCTCGAGCGCTGGCGCGACGCGCGCGACGCGGCCGCAGTGGCGGCTGCACTCGACGCGCTCCGTGCGACCGCCGCGACGACGGAGAACCTGGTCCCGGCCACGATCGCGCTCGCTCGCGCCGGCGGGACCGTCGGCGAGTGGGCCGGCGCATTGCGCGACGTGTTCGGTGAGTACCGCGCGCCCACCGGAGTCGGCGTCGTGGCCGCCCCCATCGGCGATCTCGCCGCCGTACGCGACCGGGTGCAGGCCGCGACGAAGGAGCTCGGTGGCCAGCTGCGGCTCCTCGTCGGGAAGCCCGGGCTCGACGGACACTCGAACGGTGCAGAGCAGATCGCCGTCGCGGCCCGCGATGCCGGGTTCGAGGTCGTCTACCAGGGCATCCGACTCACCCCGGCGCAGATCGCCGCGGCAGCACGCGACGAGGACGTCGACGTCGTCGGCCTGTCGATCCTGTCGGGGTCGCACCTCGAGCTCGTCCCGGAGACGCTCGAGGCACTGCGGGCCGCAGGGGTCGACGCGCCGGTCGTCGTCGGCGGCATCATCCCGGACCTCGACAAGGCCACCCTCGAGGCCGAGGGCGTCGCGCGCGTCTACACACCCAAGGACTACAAGCTCGCGAGCATCGTCGCCGACATCGCCGACCTCGCGATCGACCGGCGGCGCGTCGCCACCCGCTGAACAGCGTTTCCCGAGAGCAGCTGGTCAGCGCGCGTACATGCCCTCGATCTGCTCGTCATACTTGGTGTGCACGCCGCGCCGCTTGAGCTTCATCGTAGGCGTGAGCTCCTCGGAGTCGGGCATCCACTCCTCACCCAGCACCACGAACTTCTTGAC
>JALHSW010000255.1 GCA_022865365.1 Acidimicrobiia bacterium
GCGTGGAAGACCCTGGCGCGCTCGAGGAGGACGCGTTGACGGTCGCTGCGGAGTGCGCCGAGTAGCTCCTCGGGGTGCTCGGCCAGCGCCTGGATCGACGACGGGTCGCTCGGGTCGAGGTTCTCGAACACGCCGTCGCCGAGGCGACTGTCGAGCACGGTCGGGTCGAGCTCGTACGCCGAGACGTACTCCGTGGCGAGCGTGAGCAGTCGCTCGCGTACCCACGACACCGAACGGGTCGCGGCGTGGACGACGTCGTGGATGGCGACGTAGAAGCGCAGGTCGGTCCGTTCGAGCGACCAGGCCTCCTCGAACGCGTCGATGTTGGAGACGACGAACGCGAGCGAGGGTGCATCGGCCGTCGGGAGCGGCAGGTCGTAGCGACCGAGCGCGTGCCGGGCGAGATAGCCGATCATCGAACCGGACTGCACGCCCAGGAGCAGCGGCGCCATCATCGGCATGATCGCGGCGAGCTCTTCCGGGCGGGGCATGCCGTCGGGGGCATCGGTGAGCGAAGCGTCGAGGTCGACAAGCCCCTCGTCCAGAAGCCCCTGGTCCAGAAGTCCCTCGTCCAGAAGCCCCTGGTCCATGAGCTCGCGCATCGCCTCGGGGGAGAACGCCTGCCCGAGGGTGGTTGCGAGCGACTCGAGCACGGGCCGCAGGGCGTTGAGGTGCAGGTCGGCCCACTCGTGCCGGCCCATGGCGCGTACCGGCGTCGCGAACGTCGCGGCGAGGCCCGTCTCGGCGACGACATGGGTCTGGGCAGCCCGGGCGAGCTCCTCGAGCTGTGTCTGATCCGACGGGGCGACCGGGCCCTCTGTCTCACCATCGGTCGCGACCGCCGTCGCGATCTGCGTGGCGATCTCCCAGTTGACCGGCCCTGGCGCCTGCAGGATCCGGAACAGCTCGTTCATGTCGACGTTCGAGAAGTCGAGGCCGGGGATGACCGGGAACCCGGGGATCCCCGGGTTGGAAGGGCCGTTCGGCTCGTCGGGATCGTCGGGTTGAGAGAGGTCGGCCACGCGGTAAGTGTAGGGACATGGTTGCGATCGGCGTCACCGGGGCAGCGGGGCTGGTGGGCAGCGCACTGCTGTCCGTGATGGCCGATGCGCCCGGCGTGACGCGCCTCGTCGGGATCGACGTGCGGGAGCCGGCGCGGCGAGCGCACGGTCTCGAGTTCCACCGGGCCGACGTCGCGCACAGCGAGCTGAAGCCGTTGCTCGAAGGCGTCGATGTCGTCGTGCATCTCGCGTCGGTGGTCGACCCGATCCCCGACGAGTCGCTCATGGCGCGCGTCAACGTCGAGGGGACCCGTCGAGTGCTCGACGCGGCCGCGGCGGTCGGCGTGCGCAAGGTGGTGCGAGTGTCGAGTGCCGCGGTGTACGGCGCGTGGGCCAACAACCCGGTCCCGCTCACCGAGGACGCCCCACTGCGCCCGAACCCGGGCTTCTCGCCGGCGGTGCAGGCGGCCGAGGTCGAACGGCTCCTCGCAGAGTGGCGCGACGACCATCCTGCAGTCGTCGTCACCACCCTGCGCACGGCACCCGTGTTCGGCCCCGGTGCGGAGCGTCTGCCATCGCGTCTCGTGCTGGGCCACCCGCCCCTGCGCGTCAGGGGTGCGTCACCGCCGGTGCAGGCGACGCACGTCGACGATCTCGTCGCCGCCCTCCAGCTCGTGGTGCGCGCCGACCACCCCGGCACGTTCAACGTGGCGTCCGACGGTTGGCTCGGCCACGACACGGCCCGATCGCTGCTTCCCCGGTCGGGCGTCCCTGCGCTCCCCGCGCCGCTCCTCGAGCGCGTGCTGGCCCGGTCGTGGGAGAGCGGCCTCGGCGACGTCCCCCCGGGCGTCGTCCCCTACCTCGAACACCCCTGGGTCGTCGCCAACGACCGCCTCAAGGCCCTCGGCTGGCACCCCGCCCACACGAATGAACAAGCCATCGAAGCCGGCCTCGCGACCCTCGGCCCCACCAAGCCCCTCATCCCCCGTGTCCTGCTCCTGGCAGCAGCCGCGCTCATTGGTGCTGCGGCAGTTGCCTGGCTGACCAGCCGCGCCGTCAAACGCGGCAAGCCCCGCCGGGCATAGCCCAGGCCGTGCTGCGCAGCCGGAAGCCGAGAGCCCCAGAGCTTGCGCGGAGAGGCGTCACAAGGAGCTGGTCCTTCTCGGCACGCTGAACGACAACGGTTGTCGGTGAACGTGCCGAGAACGCGAGACGGCCCCTCTCCGCGAGAAGCTAAGCGGCCGCGAGATGCGTGCGGCGCCATTCGTCCCAGTCAGGAGTGAAGTAGCGCACGCGCGTCTTCTTGTACTCCTTGACCGACCACAACAGCGTGTACTCGTCGATCCCGCTCTCGTCACGGATCGCGGCAATCGTCTACTCGCA
>JALHSW010000256.1 GCA_022865365.1 Acidimicrobiia bacterium
CGAAGCTCCTCCCCCCCAACGGCTCGGGCGAGCTGCGCTTCGAGCATGTTGCGTTCGCGTACGGCGACGGACCGCCGGTGCTCGACGGGCTCGACCTCGTCGTGCAGGCCGGTGAAGCCGTAGCGGTCGTCGGGCCGACGGGGAGCGGGAAGACGACGATTGCCCGTCTGGTGTCGCGCTTCTACGACGTCGACTCGGGGAGCGTGCTGCTCGACGGTGTCGACGTACGAGAAGTCAGGGTCCGTGAGCTGCGCCGTCAGGTGGGCATCGTGTTCGAGGACACGTTCCTGTTCACCGACACGGTCGCCGAGAACATCGCGTTCGCCGACCCCGAGGCGCCGCTCGAGCAGGTGCGCCGCGCTGCGCAGCTCGCCGGCGCCGACGACTTCGTGAGCGCGCTCCCCGACGCCTACGACACCGTCATCGGTGAGCAGGGGTTCTCGCTGTCGGGTGGTCAGCGACAGCGGATCGCGATCGCGCGCGCGGTGCTCGCCGATCCACGCGTCTTGATCCTCGACGACGCGACGTCGTCGGTCGACCCGACGAAGGAGCACGAGATCCGTGCCGCGCTCGGCGAGGTGATGAGCGGGCGGACGACGCTGATCATCGCCCACCGCGCGGCCACCATCGCGTTGGCCGACCGGGTGGTGCTCATCGACGGCGGGCGCGTCATTGCCGAAGGCGCCCACGACGAGCTGCTCGCGACATCGGCGAAGTATCGCGACGTGCTGGCCCAGACTGACCCGACGGCGAGCCTCCCGTTCGCCGGAGGCGCCGGATCATGAGAGCCGGATCATGAGAGCCGGGCCCGGGCGCGGGGGTCTCGGTGTGCACGGGGTCGAGGAGTCGCTCAGTCGCGACGAGGCCAAGGGAGTGGTCCGCCGCCTCGCCCGGATGCTCCGGCCGTGGCGGGCGAAGATCATCGGGTCGGTGGTGCTCCTCGTCGGCCAGACGGCGTGCCTGCTCGCGGGCCCCGCGCTCGTCGCGCACGGCATCGACGCCGGCCTGCGCGCGAACGACGCGAGTGCACTGAACCTCTCGGCCCTCCTCTACTTGTTCGTGGCGATCGCGGCCCTGTTCCTCGGGCGGGCGTCGATCTGGGCCATCGCGAAGGTCGGTGAGCAGTTCCTGCGTGACCTGCGGGTGCGGGTCTTCAACCACATGCTCTCGCTCGGCCTCGACTTCTACGAGCGCGAACGCACCGGCCGTTTGGTGTCGCGTCTCACGTCCGACGTCGACGCACTTCAGGAGCTCGTGCAGCAGGGCCTCGCGATGTTCGTGCAGAACGCCCTGCTGTTCTTCGGCGCGGTCGTCGTGATCTTCATCCTGAGCTGGCAGCTCGCGCTGTGCATCCTCGTTCTCGTGCCGCCACTCGTCCTCGCGACACGTTGGTTCCGGCGCGCGTCGAACCTTGCGTACCTGGAGGTGCGCGAGCGCATCGGCGCGAACCTCACGACTTTGCAGGAGGGCCTGGCCGGCGTCCGCGTCGTGCAGGCCTTCGGACGCGAGCGCTCGTTCGCGGGCCGGTTCCGCGAGACGAACGAAGCACAGTTCGACGCGAACCTCGAGACGGTGAAGATCTCCACCAAGTACTTCCCGTTCGTCGAGTTCTGCGGCGTCGTCGGTGTCGCGATGATCGTCGGCATCGGCGGGTTGTTCGTCGACCAGGAGATCCTCACGGTCGGCACCGTCGCCGCGTTCATCCTCTACCTCAACAACCTGTTCGAGCCCGTCCAGCAGCTCGGCCAGCTGTACAACACGCTCCAGTCCGCGGCGGCTGCGCTGTACAAGCTGTTCGGGCTGCTCGACACGACGGCGTCGATCGGCGAGCGTCCCGGAGCGATCGACCTGCCCGAACGGGGCGCGTTCGAGATCGACCACGTCTCGTTCGGCTATGCCGACGGCCCCGATGTCTTGCACGACGTGTCGCTCGTGGTGGAGTCGGGCGAGCGGATCGCCCTCGTCGGGCCGACCGGTGCCGGGAAGTCGACGCTCGCGAAGCTGGTTGCCCGCTTCTATGACCCGCGATCGGGGGTCGTTCGCTACGGCGGGGTGGATCTGCGCGACGCGACGTTGGTGTCGCTGCGCGAGCGCATCGTGGTGGTGCCCCAGGAGGGGTACCTGTTCGCCGGGACGATCCGCGAGAACGTGCGC
>JALHSW010000257.1 GCA_022865365.1 Acidimicrobiia bacterium
GGCGAGCCCTGGCATGAGCGCCGCGAACTCGTCGTCGCTCATCGGCGTGCGTGCCACACCGACCACGACGAGACGCCGCGGGAGTTGCCCCCGGTCTGCGAGTGCGCTGAGCGCCGGGTACAGCTTGCGCTTGGCCAGGTCGCCGGTCGCACCCAAGACCACCAGCGCGCACGACAGTGCGACGCGGTCTGCGTCGTCGGCCAGGCCCATCGAACTCGTCTCGCTCGAGCCGGTGGTCACCCGTTCTGGAAGCAGGATCCCGATCGTCATCGCAGGCTCCCGTTCACGACGGCATCGGCGGCGGCCCGACCCGAGAGGAATGCTCCCTCGATCCGGGGACCGCCGAAAGCATCGCCCGCGAACACCAACCGGCCGTCGGCCCTGACCAGGCAAGGCTCGGGCTGGGGCTCGAGCGGGGTTGCATATCGCCAGCGGTGCAGGCGGGCATCGATGATCTCGGCGCCCCGAATCCATGGTTCCGCCGCGTGCAAGAGATCCGACGTCAGCGCCTCGTTGTCCTCGTCCCAACGCGAGGCCGCGACGTCGGCGCGGGTGTGCAGCGTGACGGCCGGTACGGTCGAGGCACCTTTCGCGACGTTGTCGCCGATCCACGACCAGGTCGGATCGTCTTCGAGCTGCACGCCGCCCGGGGAAGGAACCGGCGGTGGGTCGCCGAGGGCGACGAGCAGCGAGAGCATCGGCTCATACGCCAGTTCCGGGATGGTCACCTCGGAGGCAACCAACGTTGCGGCTTGCGGGGCCGGTGGCGTCAAGACGACGACGTCGGCCTCGATCACCCCCGCCGCGCCCCGTTGCGTCGCAGGCCAGGCCACCTCCCACTGGCTCCCGGCGCTGCGGACGGCGTCGACGTGGACCGAGGAACGGACATCCAGGCCCACGCTCATGTGCGCCGCCAGCTCCGCCATGCCGTGCGCGACGGCAAAGCGCGGATATCCGTCCTCGGACGAGAAGCCACGGCACCACTCGTGCACGATGCCGTCGGCGACCCACTGGTCGACGACGGCGGAGAACGCCTCGGTGCGGACGGTGAAGAACTGCGCGCCGTGGTCGGCGGAGGCGCCACCACCGAGCTGCTTGGTCGCCATTCGCCCACCCGGGCGTCGTCCCTTGTCGAGCACCGTCACGTCATGCCCTTCGGCAGCGATCAGGCCAGCGGCAGTGAGCCCCGCCATGCCGGCTCCGATCACCACGATCCGCATCGACGTCGAGGGTCAGGCGAGGAGGCTGCGGAGCATCCAGGCTGTCTTCTCGTGGATCTGGAGTCGTTGGGTCAGCAGGTCGGCGGTGGGCTCGTCGTGGGCCTTCTCGACGATCGGGAAGACCGAGCGCGCCGTGCGCGCGACCGTCTCCTGGCCGATCACGAGGCGTTTGATCATCTCGGTGGCATCAGGGGTGTCGTCGTCTTCAGGGACCGACGACAAGGCCAAGAACTCTCGATAGGTGGCGGGAGCCGGTGCCCCGAGGGCTCGGATGCGCTCAGCAATCAGGTCGACGGCGAGGGCAAGCTCGTTGTACTGGGTCTCGAACATGAGGTGCAGCGTCTGGAACATCGGTCCGGTGACGTTCCAGTGGTAGTTGTGCGTCTTGAGATAGAGGGTGTAGCTGTCAGCGAGCAGGCGGGACAGCCCCTCGGTGATCTCGACGCGGTCGGCCTCGTCGATGCCGATGTCGATAGTCAGATCAGCCATGGTTCCCGTCCTTCTCGCTACTCAACTCGTCTGGTGGAGGGAACGCCGACGGTCGTGGCCACCATTCCCGATCAGGGAAGGAAGTAGAACGCGTTCTCGTTTGTTGCAACAGGTGTGAGCCAACTCCACGCCCCCGATCAAGTCGGACTTGATCCGGTGTGCCCTCATCCGATCGCCCGGCCGTTCATGCGCCAGCGCTGGGAAGACGTCGAGTTCGCCCACTGGCCGGTGCCTGCTGAC
>JALHSW010000258.1 GCA_022865365.1 Acidimicrobiia bacterium
ACCGGCACCACGTCGCCCAGATGCTTGTTCGCCGCCCCCGCGTAGTACTCGAAGACATCGGCCGCGGTGTTGGCCTCCCACCGGGCGTCCCCGATCGGATGGCCGGCGCCCCGGGCCTCGGCGACGGCGAAGTCCTCGGCTCGATCCCGCAGCAGACCGGCGACCCGGAGCAGCACCCGGCCCCGCTCGGTCGCGCTCGTCCGGGGCCATTCGCCGGTCTCGAACTCGGCGAGGGCGGCGCTCAGCGCGTCGTCGAGGTCATCGGCACTGGCTTGGGGCACCTCGGCGAGCCGGGCCCCGGTCGCCGGCTCGGCGACCACCATCGTGCCGCCCCGCCCCTCGCGCGCCTCGCCGCCGACGAGAAGGTGCCAATCACGGTCCATCCGCGGCAGCATAGGAGGATGACTCGACTCGCAGGCAAGGTTGCGCTCATCACCGGGGCCGGCAACGGCATGGGCCGGGCCGCATCGCTCCTCTTCGCGAGCGAAGGTGCCCGCGTCGTCGTCGCCGACGCGGCGGAGGAAGGCGGGAACGCCACGGTCGATGCCGTGCGCGCCGCGGGAGGGGACGCGGCGTTCGTGAAGGTCGACGTGTCCGACGAGGCGCAGGTGCAGGCAATGATCGCCTGCGCGACGGACACCTACGGCGCCCTGCACGTCATCTACAACAACGCGGGGATCTTCCCGGCCGACGACGGTGGAACGACCGAGACTCCCGTTCCGACGTGGGACCGGGTGATGGACGTCAACCTCAAGGGCGTGTGGCTCGGCTGCAAGCACGCGATCCCCGCCATGCTCGACTCGGGCGGTGGGTCGATCGTGAACGTCGCGTCGTTCGTCGCGCTGATGGGCGCGGCCACTGCGCAGATCGCGTACACCGCGAGCAAGGGAGGCGTGCTCTCGATGACGCGCGAGATCGCGGTCGAGTACGCCCGCCGGGGGATCCGTGCCAACTCGCTGTGCCCGGGACCGATCGACACTCCCCTGCTCGCCGAGCTCATGAGCGACCCGGAGTGGGCCCGCCGGCGGCTCGGCCACATCCCGATGGGCCGGCCGGGCCGGGCCGAGGAACTGGCCCAGGCCGCGCTGTTCCTGGCCTCGGACGACTCGTCGTTCATGACCGGCTCGGCACTCGTCGTCGACGGGGGCATCACCGCGGCCTACGTCACCCCTGAATCCTGAGATCGTCCGGGCGACGCCTGACGTCATCCTGACAAGTCCCCCGCGCGCGTGGTAGACCGCTGGTGCCCAACAGCCGGGATGGGCGCCGGCCTTCACGAGGAAGGGGGGGTCCCCTCGTGGCGGTAGACGAAGCAACACAGCTCGAGGCCGATACCCAACAGCTCCATGGGATGGGGTATGCCCAAGAGCTGAATCGTGGGTTCAGCGGGTTCTCGAACTTCGCGATCTCGTTCTCCATCATCTCGGTGCTCGCCGGGGCGCTGACCGTCTTCTATCTGCCGTTGATCTCGGGCGGGCCGGCCGCGATCACGACATCGTGGATCGTCATCGGCTTTTTCGCCCTCATCGTCGGCATGGCGATGGCCGAGATCTGCTCGGCGATGCCGACGGCCGGCGGCCTCTACTACTGGTCGGCGAAGCTCGCCAAGACACCTGAAGGCGGTGCAAAAGCCGCCTGGTACACCGGCTGGTTCAACCTGCTCGGCCAGGTCGGTGTCATCGCGAGCGTCGACTATGCGCTCTCGGTGTTCATCGCCTTCTTCGTACAGCTCTATGCATCATCGTGGTTCGGGATGTCGATCCTCGACTACAAGAGCGTATTCATCATCTACACGTTCGTGCTGATCTCGCACGGTTTGCTCAACACCTTCGGGGTCCGGCTCGTCAAGTTGCTCGCCGACGTCAGCGTGTGGTGGCATGTCATCGGCACTTTGATCATCGTCATCATCATGTTCTCGATCCCGACGCAGGACAACATCATCGGGCTGAGCCATATCTTCGACTTCGAGAACGTCACCGGGTTCGACTTCGGCGGCTCCGGGTTCTACGTCTTCCTGGTCGGCCTGCTCGTCGCGCAGTACACCATCACCGGGTTCGATGCATCGGCCCACGTGAGCGAGGAGACGAAGGGGGCGAACGTCAGCGCGCCCAAGGCGCTCGTTCGTTCCATCTACATCTCGGCGATCGGGGCGTGGATCCTCACGCTGTCCATCACCCAAGCAATCCCGAAGGGGGTCTACGCGAATGTCGTCGCGGGCCTGACGTCCGACACGGACGGTGCGATCAGTCTCATTCCCGCGCCGCTGCGAGTCATCGAGACGTCGGTCGGTGGCAACCTCTCGAAGCTGATCATCTTCATCGCGATCGTCGGGCAGTTCTTCTGCGGGATGTGCGGTGTGACCGCCAACTCGCGGATGGTGTACGCGTTCAGCCGTGACGGTGCGCTGCCCGGCTCGAAGTTGTTTCACCGGATCAACACGAAGACCCGCACACCGACGAACGCGGTGTGGCTCGGGGTCACACTATCGTGGATCGTGGGTCTTCTCACCGTCTTGCAGGCCGACAACTACGCGGTGGCGTTCTTCGCGCTGGTCGGCATCACCGCGGTGGGTCTGTACATCGCGTACGTGATCCCGGTGTTCCTCCGGCTACGCAAGCCCGACTTCGTGCAGGGTCCGTGGAACCTACGCGGCGCGAGCAAGCTGGTCGGGTGGACCGCGGTGATCTACGTGGTCATCGTCAACCTGATCTTCTTCTTGCCGCAGTTCGGCCCGTGGTCGGACGGGTTCTGGCCGCCGTGGGGTGGCGATGTCCCGGGCACGACGTTCAACCGCATCAACAACTTCAACTTCACGGGACCGCTCATCATCCTCGGCGCGGTCGCCATCTGGGCCTACTGGCACCTCTCGGCGAAGAAGTGGTTCAAGGGTCCGCAGGTCATGGGCACAGAGGAAGAGCTGCGGGATCTCGAGGCACACCTCGCCGCGGTCGAGCGGGGCGAGGCGACCCCGGAGTCGATCAGGGAGATGGAAGACAAGATGGACGCCCGTCACGGGAAGTCCAAAGCGCGGAGTTGATCCGCGAAGCACGTCGTCGTACGGGCGCGGCACCACCGGGGGCCGCGCCCGTCGGCGTCTCGTGAGATGAGCGACGAGCACCGAGCTCTCCTCGACCGGGTCCCCGGCTGGGCCGGGCGTGCCCGCGTCGTCCGGGCACTCGAAGGTGGGATCACCAACCGCAACCTGCTCGTCGACGTCGACGGTGAGCGCTTCGTCCTGCGCCTCACCGGGGCCGACACCGACCTCCTCGGCATCGACCGCGAAGTGGAGCGGATCGCGAACAGCCGCGCTGCCGACCTCGGGCTCGCGCCCGAGGTCGTCGCGTTTCTCGAGCCCGAGCGCTATCTCGTGACCCGCTTCGTCGTCGGCGAGCCCGTACCGGCCGAGGTGATGCGCGGGCCCGCGATGCTCACTCGCGTCGCCGAGATCCTGCGCGAGTTCCACGGATCGGGCCCACTGCCCGGCGCGTTCGACTGCTTTCGCATCCCCGAGGCCAGTGCAGCCAACGCGCGGAAGCGCGGCGTTGCGATCCCGGAGGCCTACGGCGCCGCGCTCGAACGGGCCCGGGAGATCCAAGCAGCCTTC